>NZ_JAAKEE010000025.1:0-36896 GCF_011038995.1 Adlercreutzia sp. ZJ242 | reverse complement strand
TGTCGGCATCGACCTGTCGCGCGAGGTCATGACCAAATCGCAGATGAGCAAGGTGATGTCGGTTGTGAAAAAACCGAGAGACTAGGCTGTTCCACTACAGAAAACGTCATGAGAAAAGAGGCCGTTTGTCCTGGTCACATAGGGTAAACGGCCTCTTTTTGCTGCAAAACTTGGGTGCTATCATACTTCCCGAAAGACGCCCGAGCCGTCAGCCTCCTGCACGTCCATGCAAATCCAACGAACGCGAAGCGCAGGTGCCCATGCCCGATCCCGCCGCCCCGCCGTCCTCCTGCCCGATCGCTTCCCCCGTCGCCTCTCCCGTGCTGCGCGCACAGGACCTCGCGTACCGCTACGCAGTCGCCGCCTTCACGCTCCATCGGAGAAGCTGAAAGTACCCGTCGCCTCTCCAGCTCCGCCAGCAACATGCGGTCCGCGCCAGCCCACCAGCAACACGCCCACCAACTTCCGTTGCGAGAAATCGCGAAAATGACCCTTGCGCCAGCTAATTCGTTCGGTTATCATAGCTGTTGCTGTCAACGCAAGTCGACATCATGTGCGGGTGTGGCGGAATTGGCAGACGCGTACGGTTCAGGTCCGTATGGGGGCAACCCCATGAAGGTTCAAGTCCTTTCACCCGCACCACTTACACACACAGGGGCTGCAACAGAAGTTGCGGCCCCTTTGCTTTTAAGCGAGCCCCCTCCTTGGGGGTTATAGGACCACCGACAACGCCCCCTTTGCATCCACCATTTTGAAAAGCTGGATGGAAAACGCCCGTTATCGGCGATTCGAGCCCCGAAAACCACCGACAACGGCGCTTTCGCATCCACTTTTCTCGAAAAAACACCGATAACGGGCATATTTCATCCAGAATCGCCTGAGGGGTGGATGAAAAAGCACCGTTGTCGGTAACGTTGCCGGCAGCGTCCTCGATGATCGGCCGGCAAAGCAGCCGAAACCGGTAAAGGACGAGGTCGCGGCCGCAAGGGCGCTCAGCAGCTGCGGCCGTCGCAGAAGCGCTCGGCAGCGGCTGCGGCCGTGAGCGCTCGGCGGCTGCCGCAGCCGCAAGGACGCTAGGCGGCGACCGTCGTGGTCGCAAGCGCTCGGCGGCTGCGGCCGCAAGGGCGCTAGGCGGCGGCTGCGGTCGCGGCGGCTGCGCCCTTCTTCACCCCGGCGTTGCCGAGGCGGATGCGCCCCACCGCGAGCGCCACGGCGAAGAGCGCCGCCGCGAAGAGCAGCACCATGCCCATGGCGGTGATCGCGGGCGCAAGCGCCTCCCAGGTGAACGCGTCGGCCTGGGCGATGTCCATGAGCGCCTGGCCGTGCCAGTACGACGGCGTGAAGCGCGCGACCACTTCCATGCCCCCGCCCATGAGGCTCACGTCTATCCACGACCCGCCCAGGAACGACAGCACGAGCCCGGCGATGTTCGACGCTGCGTTCGCCGTCATATCCGAAGCGCCCGCCTGCGCCAGCAGAAAGCCGAACGCCAGCGCGAACAGGACGTACGCCAGCGAGTCCACGATGCACAGCGCCACGCGCCACGCCTCGGTGCCCGAAAGCGACCCGCTGAACACCACCAGCCCCTGAGCCGACAGCCATCCCCACGTGATGAGCGCGCACACCACGCCCGCCGCCGCCAGCCCCAGGCTGAGCGACAGGCTGCTCACTGGCGCGGAGAGGTTGCGCCGCCGCACGTCCGTGCGGTTGAAGCCCGCCATGGTCACCGACACCAGCACGCCCACCGCGCACAGGATGGGATAGGTCTGCCAGCGGTTGTACAGCAGGAAATCGTCAGGCAGAGGCGACGCCTCCCCTTCCTCGACGGCGTAGGCGGCCTCCGTCTCCGTGCGCATGTCGTCATGCGCAGCCGCCGTCGCCGCAGCCAGCACGTCGTCAACGCTGTCGGCGTCGCTTGCGGCCGCGTCGCTTGCGGCCGACAACGCTGCCGCCGCATCACCCGCATCCGCGCCATCCGCCAGCGCCGCCGCTCCCGCCGCGCCACCTGCCAGCACGTTCGCCGCGCCCCCTTCCGCTCCGTCCGCGTCGAGGGCCACGTGCACGGCCACGCACGCCAGGTACATCTGCAGCTGGTTCTCCACCTCGTAGCCCGCCGTGTGGTCGAAGCTCGCCACCGTCTGCACGCGCGGCAGCTCCTCGCCTGCGCGCGCCGCCTCCACGAACGCCTCGCCGTACCCTTCCGGCACGATGACCAGGCAGTCCGTCGTTCCTTGCGCCACCGCGTCCTGCAGGGCGCGCTCGGTGTCGGCCACCTCCACCATGTTCGAGCGCTCAGCCAGCGTCTCGGTCACGCCCGCTGCCAGCGCGCTGCCGTCGCGGTCGATCACGGCCACGTCGGCGCGATCCTGCACGAAGTCGCCGGAGCTGGCGCCGTGGGTGTTCCCCGTCGCCACGAACACGCCCATGAACCCGAGGAACACCACGTAGATGAGGATGTACGTGCGCTGCTTGAGCAGGATGCGACACGCGGTCTTAAAGATGTTCATGCTGCTGCCTCCTTGAGATAAGCGCGGCCGCAACGAGGAGCACCGCCGCCATGGCCACCAGCGCGCCAACCAACGCGAGGAACGGCTGATAGCTGTCGTAGTAATACAGGGCGTAGAACGCCTGCGAGATCAGACGCGCGGGGTTCACGTAGGCGGTCCACGGCGCAGCCGCGGCGATCTCGTCCGCCAGGTTCATGCACGCCTGCCCGTAGAGCCCCGCGAACAGCGCCGACAGGCACGTGACGCCCGTCATGATGCCGTTCTTCGCCATCTCGGGAATGCCGGGCAGCGCGCCCACGAACACGCCGAGCGCGCACGCCGTGAGCGCCGACGCCGCGATGGCGCCTACGCACGCGGCGTCCTGCCCGCCGAAGTCAACGCCCAGCACCACGCGGATGTACGCGAAGGCGACCAGCAGGCACAGAAACGCCAGAGCCCACGAGACGGCGAACGTCGCCACCAGCACCTGCGCGCGCGGCACGGCGCCGAGCGCGCGGCGCGCCCCCACCTCCGAGGTGTTCGAGCAGGCGCGGCTCATGGCGACGAGCCCGATGGTGGCGGCGAACATGGTCGCCATGCCCAGAAGCGCGTAGTAGTAGCGCGTGGACTCCGTCGGCGCGTTGTGCGTGACCGACACGCGCTCGGTGAACGTGCTGTCGGCCGCCGCGAGCGCCTGGTCGATGAGGGCGTCGACGTCGATGCCCACGCTCATGAGCAGCGCCGAGGCGTCGTCGAGGTCATCGGGCGAAGGCGCGGCGCCCTGCGCGTAGCTCTTGACGGAGTCGGGCAACGCCGCGGGGTCGAGGGTCTCGAGGGAAAACGCGCCCGAGACCATGGCCTGCTCCACGTCGGAGCGGACGCGGCTCTCCACCGCGCCAGTCACGGCGTCCCCGGTGCGCTGCGCGCCGTCGAGCACCGTCTTCACCACGGTCTGCTGCGCGGTGAGCGCGCCGTTGGACGGATCGAGCTTCATGTGCAGGAAGGGCGACCCCTGCGCGTCCACCGTGAGGTAGGCGATGGCGTCAGTGTCGGCGAGCGCGCGCTGCGCCGCCTCCTCGCTCTCCACGTACTGCGGCACCACGAGGCTCCCCATCTCGTCAGCCGCGGTGCCCGGCTCGCTCACCGCGTCCACCACCTCGCGCAGCACCGTCGCCTCGTCAGACTCCCACGCCTCGTCCTGCACCACCACGAGCCCCAGCTCAGTGGCGTAGACCGTGTCGTCGAGCTCCGCGAACATGAAGGAGAACAGCGTGGACAGGATGATGGGGAACGCCAGAGCCCACACGAGGAGGTCCCGGTCGCGCATGAGGTAGAGCGCCGTGTATTTGAACGTGTTCCACATGATGTGCCTCCTGCCCGCGCTAGTCGCGCAGCTCGGTGCCGGTGATCTCGAGGAACACGTCGTTCAAGGTCGGCGGCTCGGCGTAAATGCGACCGAACGCGACGCCCTGCGCGCTGAGCAGGTCGAGCACGTCGGCCAGGTTGTGCGCGCCCGCGGCGCAGTCGACCGCGAGCACGTCGCCCTCGAGCTCGGCGCGCAGCGTGTGGGGCAGCTCGCGGACGCGCGCGAGGAGGTCGGCGTGCGCGGAAGCCGCCGAAGCAGGGGCGCCCGCGCCCACGAAAGCCGCCGATGCAGGGCCCGCCGCGCCCGCGAAAGCCGCCGATGCAGGGGCGCCCGCGCCCACGAAAGCTGCCGACGCAGGGGCGCCCGCGCCCGCGGAGGGCGCGAGTGTTTCACGTGAAACACTCGCGCCCTCATCGACCGACAGGCCCGTCGCAGGGCCAGCTGCAATCCCCGCCGCAGGACCAGCCGCGCCCGCCAGCTGGATGCGCAGCTTCTCGCCCGTGCCGATCATGGCCTTGAGCTCGGCGTTCGTTCCGCATGCCACGCCGCGGCCCTTGTCCATGATCATGATGCGCGAGCAGATCTCCTCCACTTCCTCCATGTAGTGGCTCGTGTAGATGATGGTAGAGCCCTCGGCGTTCAGCCGCAGGATGCCCTCGAGGATGGCGTTGCGGCTCTGCGGGTCGACGGCCACCGTAGGCTCGTCGAGGATGATGAGCTCGGGCTTGTGCGCGATGCCGCACGCGATGTTGAGGCGGCGCGCCAGGCCGCCCGAGAGCTTCTTCGGGCGGAAGCGCTCGTAGCCTTCCAGGCCCACGAAGTGGATGGCCTCGTCCACGAGCGCACGGCGGGAGCTCTTGTCGGGCACGTAGAGCGCGCAGAAGTAGTCGATGTTCTCGCGCACGGTGAGCTCGTCGAACACGGCGAGGTTCTGCGGCACCACGCCGATGCAGCGCTTGAGGTCGTAGCGCGTCGGCGTCATGGGCTCGCCGAACAGGCGCACCTCACCCTTGTCGTAGGTGAGCAGCTGCAGGATGCAGTTGATGGCCGTGGTCTTGCCGCTGCCGTTGGGTCCGAGCAAGCCGAACACCTCGCCCGGCTTTATCGACAGGTTGAAATGGTCGAGCGCGATGGTCTCCTTGTAGCGCTTGACCAGGTTCGACACCTCGACGACGAGGCTGTCTGCCGCACGCGGCGTATCTTTTCCCACGTTAGTCCTCCTTCTTCGCGCGCCTTCGCACGATTGGGCGCGCTCTCTCAACCTGGCTCCCAGTATCCACGCAAGGGGGTTTCGGCAGAAGTGACTTTTGTCACGAGTTCACCTGCGAAGACGCGTTCGGCGCGCCCGTGCCTCCGCAAGCGCGGGCGCTTGCCGTATGATGGGGACATGGAACGCATCTTGGACAAGATCATCGTGTTCGCGGGGTGCTGCCTGGCGCTCATGCTCGTCACGCCCTCGGCTTTCGAGGTGATGGGGCTGCTCGCTGCCGTAACCGCCGCGGCGCTCTTCGAGGTGGCGCCGGGTCGCGTGAGATACGCGGGGACGGCGGCCTACCTGGCGTTGGCGTGCGCCTGCGCGCCGTGCGCGCTGTTCGCGCCGCTGGCGGCTTACGACAGCATGCGCGTCGGGCGGGACGACGAAGACGAGGGCAGGGGCGCCGCGGGAGGCGCGGGCGGCGGCGCAAGGGCCGTGGGTGCGAGCAGGGCGCGGATGACCGGCGCTGTTGCCGATGGAGCTGCTGGTGGAACTGCCGGCGACAGCGCGGAGGCGCCGTGGGAGACGCGCGCCTTGCGCGTGCTGTGCGCAGCTGCGCTGGCGGCCGCGCTGCCGCGGCTCCCGCTTGACGCCGTGGGCGTCATGCTGGTGATGGCCGTCGTGGCCGCGCTGCTCTCGTGGCGCACCTCGCGCCTGCTCGCCGACAAGAAGCGGCAGCGCATCGCGCGCGACAGCATGCGCGAGCATTCCCTGGCGCTCGAGCTGCGCAACCGCGACCTGCGCGACAAGCAGGACTACGAGGTGCACGTGGCCACGCTCACCGAGCGCGGGCGCATCGCGCGCGAGATCCACGACAACGTGGGGCACCTGCTCACCCGCGCCATCCTGCAGGTTGAGGCCATGCAGGTGGTGCACGCGCAGGACGCGCAGGTCACGCGCGAGCTCGCGCCCGTGGGCGCCACGCTCTCCGAGGCGCTCGCCTCGGTGCGCGCGAGCGTGCACGCCCTGCACGACGACGCGCTCGACCTCGAGGGGCAGGTGCGGGAATGCGCGCGGGGCTGCGAGGAGGCGGGCATCGCCGTGAAGATCGACTACGCCGTCGACTACGCGCCCGCGCCCGTGGCGCTCTGCCTCATCGCCGTCACGCGCGAAGCGCTCTCCAACGTCATGCGCCACAGCAACGCCACGAAGGCGCACGTGCGCCTGACGGAGTACCCCGCGCTCTACCAGATCACCGTGACCGACAACGGAAGCGGAAGCGCCGCCGTGGGCGCGGGCGCGGCGGGCGGAGCACGCGGCATGGGGCTGCAGTCGATGGAGGAGCGGGTGACCGCGCTCGGCGGCTCCTTCCGCGCGGGCTTCGAGCGCACGCCGGGCGGCGCGGGCGCGAAAGCGGCAGGCACGGCAGGCGGCGCGGGCGGCGGCGCAGCGGGCGCAAGCGGGCGCGCCGACGGGGACGCGGGCTTCCGCGTGTTCGCCTCCATACCTAAAGCAGCCCTGGATCGCCCATGACATGCACGCTGCAACGTCAGAAGTGGCGAGAAACTCGCGATCTGATACCGAAGGATCTCCACCCGAAGCGCCACAGCCCCTCGCGCCTCAGAGAAAACCCTGGTGACACGAAACCCGATCCTGCACGCCAAGGCGCATCCACCGCAAGCAGAGCGCAAGACGGTATCAGATCGCGAGTTTCTCGCCACTTCCAAACCGAAATCGTGAAAGGAACCTTATGCGAGTCATGATCGTCGACGACGACCCGTTCATCGTGGAGTCGCTCACCACCATCCTAGACGCGCAGCCCGACATCGAGGTGGCGGCGACCGCGCTCGGAGGGCGCGAGGCCGCTCGCCTCTTCTCGCAGGTCACGCCCGACGTGCTGCTCATGGACATCCGCATGCCCGAAGGCGACGGCCTCAGCGCGGCCGAGCGCATCCTCAAGGACAGCCCGCATGCGCGCGTGGTGTTCCTCACCACCTTCGCCGACGACGACTACATCGTGCGCGCGCTGCGCCTCGGCGCGCGCGGATACCTCATCAAGCAGGACGTCGCTTCCATCGCGCCCGCGCTGCGCAGCGTGATGGCCGGCCAGAACGTGCTCGGCAGCGAGGTGATGGGGCGCATGCCCCACCTGGGGACGCGCGCGGAGGAGCCCGCAGGTCCGGGAGCGACGGGAGCTGCGGGGGCGAGCGCGAAGGCCGCGGGCACGGGAACCGCAGGAGCGGGCGCCTCGGAAGCGGGCGCGGAGTCGGCCGGCACGAGCGCCGCCTTCGCGGACGCCAAGCTCACCGAGCGCGAGCGGCGCATCGTGGAGCTGGTGGCGCAGGGCCTCGACAACAAGGCCATCGCGGGCACCGTCTACGTGAGCGAAGGGACGGTGCGCAACCACATCAGCTCCATCCTCGCAAAGCTCGGCCTGAAGAACCGCACGCAGATCGCCGTGCACTACTGGAAGAGCCTCATGGGGTGAGGGCGGACCGACATGGGGCCAACATGGGGAAGTCGCGCGTTTTCGGCTGCTGCCTGTTGACGATCGCCTGAAAAGATGTTCTCCTGCTCCTTACGCAAAAAATCGCATATGAGAGAGAAGGAGCATATCAGATGGGTCTTACACGTCAGCAATTCGTCATGGTGGCCGTGCTGCTCTCCGGCACGCTGCTCGCCGTGCTCAACCAGACGCTGCTCTCGCCGGCGCTGCCCGCCATCATGGCGAGCCTGCAGGTCGACGCCACCACGGTCCAGTGGCTCACCTCGGGGTACTCCCTGGTGGAAGCCGTCATCATCCCGCTTTCCGCGTTCCTGATCGGGCGCTTCACCACGCGCCAGCTGTTCATCACCGGGTTCGCCGTCTTCACCGCCGGAAGCCTTTTGGCCGCGCTCGCGCCCGCGTTCCCGTTTCTGCTGGCGGGCCGCGTGCTGCAGGCCGCGTGCACGGGCATGGTCATGCCCATGGTGTTCACGGTGATCCTGCTGGTGTTCCCGCGCGAGAAGCGCGGCAGCGCCATGGGCGTCATCGGGCTCATCATCGGGTTTGCGCCCGCCATCGGCCCGTCGGTGTCCGGCCTGCTCGTTGACTCGGTGGGCTGGCGCGCGCTGTTCGTCATCGTCACCGTGCTGTCGGCGTTCGTGCTCGCGGCGTCGGCGCTCGTGCTGAAGAACTACGGCAGCTTCGAGCGCACCACCTTCGACAAGCTCTCCGTGCTGCTGAGCTCGGTGGGCCTCGTGTGCCTGCTCTACGGCCTGTCCACGTTCGCCTCGAGCAGCAACATGGCCGTCACCGGCGGGCTCATCGCGGCAGGCGTCGCGCTCATGGCGCTCTACATCCGCCGCCAGCTGCGCCTCGAGGTGCCCATGCTGAAGGTGTCCATCCTGAAGGCGCGCCCGTACGCCACCGCCGTGTGCACGATCGTCATCGTCCAGGCGGCGCTCATGGGCACGGGCGTCATCACGCCGCTCTACATCCAGGGCGTGCTCGGCCAGAGCGCCACCATGTCGGGCGTGGCCATGCTGCCCGGCGCGGTGATCGGCGCGTTTCTGGGCCTGGTCGCCGGCCGCCTGTTCGACCGCTACGGCGTGCGCCGCGTGGTCATCCCCGGCGGCATCGTCATGCTGGCGGGCGCGGCGGGGCTCGTGCTCTTGGGCATGAACACGTCCATCATGATGGTAACCGCCGTTTACACGGTGCTCACCATGGGCCTGCAGTTCATCATGACGCCGCTGAACACCTGGGGCTTGAACTCGCTCGACAACTCCGTGATCCAGCACACGCAGGGCCTGTCGAACACGCTCAACCAGATCGCCGCGTCGTTCGGCACGGCCATGCTCGTGTCGGTGTCGGCGCTCGGGTCATCGTTCGCGGCGAGCGCGGGCGCCGTGGGCATCGAGCAGTCGTTCGCCGGTACCCACCTGGCGTTCTGCACCACGAGCGCGCTTCTGGTGGTGGCGCTCGCGGTCATCGTGGCGCTGGTGCGCGACAAGGCGCCGGCGCGCGCGGCGAGCGCGGAGGGCGCGAAGGCGAAGGCAGGCGAAGGCGCCGCGACCGCTGCGGCCGCCCCGACGGCCGCAGGCTCCGACGACGTGCGCGTGCGCGACGCCATGAACCTGCACCCGGTCTACGTGTCGGCGAACGCGACCATGCGCGACGTGGTGCTGCTCATGGCCGAGACGGACACGAGCGGCGTGCCCGTGGTCGACGAGGACTACGTGGTGGTGGGCTTCGTCACCGACGGCGACGTGGCGCAGTACCTGGGCAAGAACGACATGGCGATGTTCGACGCGACGCTCAACCTCTACCACGCCGTCGACGACGACAAGATCCAGGAGCGCCTGAGCAACCTGCTCGACCTCAACGTGATGAAGATCGCCACGAAGCGCGTGCTGTCGACCACGCCCGACGCGCGCATCGACGAGGCCTGCCACATCCTGGCCACCAAGCGCATCAAGAAGATGCCCGTGGTGAGCGCCGAGGGCAAGCTGGTCGGCGCGCTCAGCCGCCGCAACATCATCCACGCCATAGCCGCCGGCGAGCAGGCCAAGCAGCAATAGCGGCTGTGCGGCCGTCGCGCCGCCGAAGCCACCTGGGGCGAGCGCGCGCGGGTTAGAACGTGCGTGGATGAGCGCGGGGATGAGCGCGTACGAGCTAGAGCGCGTGGTTGAGCGCGAAGGATGAGCGCGCGTGGGCGAGAGAGCTTGCGTTAGCGCGCGTGGCGGCCGCGCCCTCCGGCGGAGGCGGGCTGCTGGCTGGCAGGAGCCGGCTGCGCGGCGGAGCCTGCGCGCGCCTGCTGCTCGGCGGGCGCTGTCGAACGCCCACCGGCGGACTGGACGCTGCCGGCAGGCTGCTTGCCGGCAGGACACGCACCGGCGGGCTTGACGTTGCCGGCGGGCTGCTTGGCAGCGGGCTGCTGGGCGACGGTGGGCTGCGCGGCCGCTGCCTGCGCACGCGCCTGACGGCGGGCCGCCATGCGCTGCTGGCGCGCGGCACGCTCGGCGGCGCGGCGCGCCTCTTCCTCCGCACGCGCCACGCGCTCGGCGGCGGCAGCGTCGAAGCCCTCGCGCACGGCAGAGACTGCCTGCTGGACTTGAGGGGTCGGCTCAGGCACGCCACGCCGCTTGCGAACGGCGGACCCTGCCGTCTTGTCGGCGCCGCGCGGGATCACGGGCTCCTCGCGACGCGAGCGGGAACGCGCCGGCTCGGCCGGCTCGGCTGCGGAGGCCGCGCGCTGCGGCTCCTGCGCGCCGCCCTGACGCGGCTGCCGCTGCGCCTGCTGTTGAGCCTGAGTCTGGGTGTTCGGCTGAGGTGACGGCGCCTGGGTACGCGCGGGCTGTCCCTGGGACCGGGCAGGCTGCGCCGCCTGCTGCGGCTTGCCGGCGGGCTGCCCCTGCGGGCGAGGTCCCTGCGGGCGCGCGCCATCCTGCGGGCGCCCCGCCGCGCCAGCACCCGGAGCGTCCTGCGGGCGCATTCCCGGACCTGCCTGCGCGCCGCCCTGCGGCCTCGGGGCCCTGCCCCTTCCGCGCGGCGCGCCGTAGCCGCGGGCCGCCACGTTGCGGCGCCCGATCACCATCTGCATCTCGGCCACCTTCCGCCGCTCAGCCTCGAGACCGTCGACCACGCCGCGCATGCGGCGGTCGAGCGTGACGATCCAGACCACCAGCAGCACGATGGCGACGGCAAGCACCGCGAGGCCCAAGGCCACCAGCGCAACCGGAGATGAGATGACTTCAGCCAAGCGAATCGCTCCCTGACGAGAATCGAGACCAACCAGCAAACACGCAGACGAAACTGCCTTCGATCATACCGAAGAGCCCAAGGCTTGTCCATGGACCGGGCCCCTCCTTCGGCAACCTTGCGGTAACCTTTCGGCGAGATCACAGAATCGGATCGACCGTCCTCACCGCGCAGTCGGGGAAGCGCAGGGTGACGGTGGTTCCGCGCCCGAGCTCGCTCTCCACGCGCATGTCGGCACGCTCGCCGAAGAAGCCCTTCATGCGGTCGTGCACGTTCTTCACGGCGATGCCCATGCCCGTGGAGGACTCGGGATGCATGATGTTGTTGCACGTCTGCTCGTCCATGCCCACGCCGTCATCGGACACGCTGACCACCACGTCGTCGCCGTCAACCTCAGCCAGGATGGAGATGATGAGCTTTCCCTCCGACGGCATGGCGTGGCGCACCGCGTTCTCGACCAGCGGCTGGAGGATGAACGGCGGCACCATCATGTCCTGCAGCTCGGGGCCCGCGCCCACGCAGAGCCCCACGCGATCCTCGCCGAAGCGCGCCACCTCGAACGAGAAGTAGCGCATGGTCTGCTCGATCTCGCGCGAGAGCATGATGCGCTCGGAGGAGTCCTCCAGCGTGCGGCGGTAGAACACCGCGAACTCGCGCAGCAGCGTGCGGGCCTTCATGGGGTCGGTGCGGATGAGAGAGGCGATGGTGTTGATGGTGTTGAACAGGAAGTGCGGGTTGATCTGGCTCTGGAGCATCTTGAGCTCCATGGAGGTGGCCAGCTTGCGCTGGTTCTCCATCTCGGCCGCCGCCATCTGCGTAGACAGCAGCCGCCCGAAGCCCTGCGCGATGGACTTCTGCGTCTCGGTGATCTTCTTCGCGCTGCGGTAGTAGAACTTCAGCGTGCCCTCGACGTTGGAGCCCACGCGCAAAGGGACGATGATGGCGGCCTTGATGGTGCTGGCGCCCTCCGGGAAGCCGATCTCCTCGGCGCTGTAAAGCACGCGCGCCACGCCGTCGGCGATGGTGTCGTGCGTGGCCTGCGTGCGGATGTCGGCGCCGGCGGGGTTGTCCGCCTCCTGGAAGCCGGCGTACCCGAGGATCTTCTCCTTGTCGGTGATGGCCACGGCGATGGCGGCGGTGTTCGGCAGCAGAAGCTCGCAGATGTCCTGCGCCGACCGATGGTTGAGCCCCTCCTGCATGAGGTCGAGCGTGGCGCTCGAGAGCTGCAGCATGGCGTCAGACTGGTGCGCGCGCACCGAGTCAGGGTCATTGAGCAGGCGCATCACGATGACGAGCGAGAGCGTGAAGATCGCGCCCGCCACGATGATGGTAGGCACGCTCACCGTGGGCGACATGAGCGCCCCCACCATGACGAGCGCGGCGAGCGCAGCGATGGTCAGGGCGAGCATCTCGAGGTTGAAGAACCGCGGGGTCATGCGCTTCCTGTTTTTCTTAGTGTCAATTATCTCTTCCATAGTTCATCCAGTATAACAGCTAACTTTCACGTGAGCAGCGAGCGGACCTCATGCGGCTCAGATGACGCCGGCCTGGTCCACCAAGAGGAGCGCGGCGGCCACCAGGAGGAAGCAGCCGAAGGCGAGGCGAAGGGCCCGCTCGGGGATCTTCGTGATGTAGCGCGCGCTGAGGGCGGCGCCGGGGATGGAGCCGCAGGCGATCGCGATGCCGGCGATCCAGTCGACGTTGCCGAGCATGCCCTGGTAGACCACGCCGGGAACGGCCAGGATCATCACGGAGATGAGCGACGTGCCCGAGGTGAGGCGCATGGGCAGGCCCACGAACGTCACGAGCATGGGCACGATGAGGAAGCCGCCGCCGAGCCCCACGTACCCCGAGGCCACGCCCGCCACCGTCCCGATGAGGAAGGTGAGGACGATCTGGCGCGTGGTGACGCGCGGGAGGGCGGGGGCCGCGGACGTGGACGCGGATGCGGGGGCCGCGGGCTCGCTCGCCGCCGCGGACGCGGAGCTCGCCGCCGTCCCCGGCGCGGGGGCCGCCTCGCCCTCCACCGCGGGCTCGTCGCTCCCCCTCCCCGCCTTCGGCACGGCGAGGGCCTTCTGCAGCATGGTGATGGCCGAGTACGCGATCACGCAGGCAGCCGCCACCATGATCATCCAGTCCTCCGAGCGCGTGGCCAGCCACACGCCCACCGGCGAGGTGAGCGCGCCGCCCACGCCTGCCGCCACGCCGAGCTTCGGCAGGCAGGTCTTGTGGCGCACGTGCGTGATCGCGCCCGACACGCTGGTGGGGATGATGGTGAACATCGAGGTCGCCGTGCTCACGATGGGCTCGAGCGCGTACCCCAGCTTGAGGACCGGCACCAGTATCGTGCCGCCGCCGATGCCGAGCAGGCCCGACAGCACGCCCACGAAAAGCCCCACGGCCAGGGAAGCAGCTATCATGCCGAGCACGTCCACCGTCTCCCCGCCTTCCTATTCCGCGATGTTCAGGCGGATCTCGCAGGTGAGGCCCGGGTCGACCGACGTCGACGGGGCCACCGCCGGCGCGCCCGCGCCGACCGCCCGCGCCGCCGCCCCTCCGGCAGCCGCGCCGCCTCCGACGTCCCCGGCCGCGCCGCCCACGGGCTCCATCAGGCACGAGCGCACGAGCGCCGTGGTGAGCATCTGGTCGGAGTCGAGGCGCGCCATGGCCTCGGGCCACACGTACTGGAACTCGAAGTACTTGGCGCAGTTCGCCTCCGCGTAGGCCGACGCCTCGCCGGTGGCCGCCTTCGCCGCGCGCCGGTACGCGCGCTTGTCGGGCCGGGCGAGGCTGCGCAGCAGCGCCGTGAGGCGGATGCGCCGCGTGAGGCCCGGCTCCAGAAACGGCCCCGGATACGGCTCGAGCGAGGCGGGCTTGACCTGCTGCAGGTCGATGAGCGCGCGCGAGTACTCGAGCTTGCGGTACTCGTAGATCCAGCGGAAGATGTCCTGGCGGAAGCGGTCGCCTTCGCTCTGCGTCTCCGGCGGGAGGTGGCGCAGCACCCAGCGGTTGTCGAACCAGATGTCCGAGCCGTACATGCGCAGGTTGAGCATGTAGTCGAGGTCCTCGCCGCGCGTGATCCACGGGTCGAACGCCAGCCGCTTGAACGCCTCCTTGTGGATGGCCAGGCAGCCGCCGCACACGTGGTTCGAGCGCGACAGGCGCGGGCCCTGCATGGCGCGCGAGATCCACGCGTTGAACGCGCGGCCCTGCTGCCAGAAGCGGTTGTACCACTTGTCCTCCCACTTCGAGAGGTACGACCCCTGGTCGTTGAGGTAGTAGCCCGTCTTCGCCAAGATGGGGATGCCCTTCTTCGTGAGCTTGCCCAGGCCGTACATGGCGTTCTTGAGGAAGGCGGGGTCGTCGATCACCTCGTCGTCGTCGAGGAACACCACCGCGTCGAAGCCGAGCGTGATGGCGACCACGAGCCCCAGGTTGCGGACGGCGCTGTAGCCGCGCAGGCCCACCTCGTCCTCGAGCCGCCCGATGTTGAGCTGCTCCATGCGCTGGCGCACGAGCGCGAGCTCGGCCGCGCCGATCACGAGCACGCTCAGGCGGGGGTGCGCCGCGGCGACGGCGCGGACCTTCTCCGCCGCCTGGTTCTCGAGCCCCGCGTCGGCGGCCACCAGCACCACCACGAGCCCGAGGTCATCCACCCCCTCGAGCGAGGCGAGGCAGCGTCCCAGCTCGCCGGACTGCGTGATGGCGGTGGTGTGGTCGTAGCTGCCCACCACCTCGCGGCTCTCGCGCCGGCGGCGCGTGGCCGATATGTACGTCGGAATGATAACGACTGGCTTCATGCGTTCCCTCTATCTGATCGCTTCTTGCCTTTCCCGCGGCGGCTGGCGGAGGCGGGCTTCCCCCGGCCGCGCGACGCGCGCTTGGCGGCGGGCGCCTGCTCGCGCTGCATCCAGCGCGCCTGCTCGCGGCGCTCCTTCATGGCCGCCGTCTCCGAGCGCAGCGCCTGGTAGGACGCGAACCGCTCGGCGGACACCGCGCCGGCCTCCACGGCGGCGCGCACCGCGCAGCCCGGCTCCCGCTCGTGCTTGCAGTCGCGGAAGCGGCAGTCGCGCGCGATGAGCTCGATGTCGGCGAAGGCCGCCTCGATCCCCGCGTCGGCGTCCCACAGCCCCAGCCCCCGCACGCCGGGCATGTCCACGACGCGCCCGCCGCCGGGCACGTCGAGCATCTCACGGCTCACCGTGGTGTGGCGCCCCTTGCCGTCACCTTCGCGCACCTGCGCCGTCTCCTGCACGTGCTCGCCCAGAAGCAGGTTGACCAGGCTCGACTTGCCCACGCCCGAGCGCCCGACGAGCACCGTGGTGGTGTTTGCGGGAAGGAGCGCGCGCACGGCCTCCACCGAGGCGGGGTCGTTGGCCGACACCACGAGCGTCTTCACGCCGGGGCCCGCGAGCGCGCGCACGGAGGCGCGCACGGCGGCGATCTGCGACTCGTCCTGCGCGAGGTCGGCCTTCGTGAGCACCACGGTCACCTCGGCGCCGGTCTCGTACGCCAGCACCAGCTCGCGCTCGAGGCGGCGCATGTTCACCTCGGCGAGCGGCTGGACCACCACCACGCGGTCGAAGTTGGCGGCGAGCACCTGCGGGAGCGCGCGCTCGGTGGGGTCCTTCCGCACGAAGGCGCGCGTGCGCGGGAAGATCTCCTCGATGAGCGCCTTGTCGTGCGCGCTCGGCAGGCGCACGCCCACCTTGTCGCCGATGGCCGCGCGCTCGCGGGCGCCCTTCAGGAGGGCGGTGGCGTGCTCGCAGCGCAGAAGCTCGCCGCTCTCGAGCCTGACCAGCGGGAACCCGCGGTCGAGCTTGATGACCTCGCCGCGCGCGAACTCGGTTTCGCAACAACCCTCCATCAGCGGCGACTCTCCCTCATGCGGCGGAACGCCAAGACGAGCGCGAGGCCCGCCGCCAGCAGCAGGGCGCCGGGGACGAACTGCAGCGCGTCGGGCGCCTCGCGCATGTCAGAGCCCTTCGACACGAGCGAGACGTGGCTGGCGTGCAGGTCGGAGAGGCCCGCGTGGTCGGGACACGACAGGTTGAACGTCCCGCGCACCTGCAGCACCGTGCCGCGCTTGCCGTAGGCGCCGTACGTGTCGATGACCGAGGTGGCGGCCGTGGTGGTGAGCACCGGCACCTCGGCGAACGAGCCGTCGGTGGCCTCGAGCGTGATCCAGCAGTGGTCGGGGTC
Organism: Adlercreutzia sp. ZJ242; assembly: GCF_011038995.1. Classification (NCBI taxonomy): domain Bacteria; kingdom Bacillati; phylum Actinomycetota; class Coriobacteriia; order Eggerthellales; family Eggerthellaceae; genus Adlercreutzia; species Adlercreutzia sp. ZJ242. Next base: position 20,904 of record NZ_JAAKEE010000025.1, on the reverse strand, counting down.
GAGCTCGGCGTGGATGCGGTCGCCCACCACCTCGCCGGTGACCTGCACGGTCTGGCCGTCGAGGTAGGAGTCGGCCGTCTCGAGCTCGGAGATCGAGGTGTCGTAGATGAACGAGCTGTCGGGCAGCTGCTGGGGGTTCACCTGGTTGCTCGGGTCGGGGCCTTCCTCGGCCCACGCCGCCGGGGCCGCCGGCGCGCCCGCGAGCGCGAGCGCGCACGCCAGGGCGAGCGCGAGGACGAACGTGCGCGCGAGCGCACGCGGGCGGGCGAGCGCGGGAGCGAGCGCACGCGGGCGAGCAAGCGCGGAGGCAAGCGTGCGAACCTTCCCCATCATGACGCACCCCTGGCCTTCCGGCGCGGGATGATCGAGGCGCCCACCTCCACGATCAGCGCGAGCAGCGTCACGAACTCGAGACGCCCCACCCACATCTGGAAGATGTAGAACAGCTCGAGCGTGAAGGGCATGCCCGGGCTCACCACGCCCGTGACGATGCCGCCGTTCGACGTCATGGCCACCGACTCGAAGATGGCCTGCGTGGCCTCGTGGCCGTGCGCGATGCCCACGAGCGCGCCGAGGGCGTACGTGATCACGTAGAGGATGAACACCGTCATGGCCTCCTTCACCACCTCGGGGCTCAGGATGCGGCGCCCCACGTGGTTGTACGCCACCACCACGCGCGCCGAGTCAGGCGCGAGCGCCTCCTTCACCGTGGAGACGATGGACTTGAAGATGATGCCCACGCGGTACAGCTTGATGCCGCCCGCCGTGGAGCCCGCGCTGCCGCCGACGGCCATGAGCAGCGCCAGCGAGAGGAAGGCGCCCGACGAGAGCACCGTGGTGAGCTGGTTGGTGGTGATGGTCTGGAAGCCCGTGGTGGAGTACGCCGAGATCACCATGAACAGCCCGCGGCGCAGAAGCGCGGGCAGGTCGGAGAACAGGGGCCAGGCGGCCAGCGACGCCGTGAACACGACCGTCATGGCGGCGATCCAGATCGCGGTGGTGCGCGTCTCGATGTCGCGGAAGAACGCGCCCACGCGTCCCTTCCACGCCTCGGCGTACATCACGAAGCTGACGGAGCCCAGGATCATGAGGAAGATGAGCACGAGCTCGATGGGGAACGAGTGGTAGTACAGGATCGACTGCGCCGCGGGCGCGAAGCCGCCGGTCACGAAGCCGGAGATGGCCATCCACAGCGCGTGCATGACGGCGCGGGCGGGCTCCATGCCCGCGACCACGCACATCAGCGACAGCAGCACGGTGGCCAGCGAGATGATGACCGCCGTGATGCGCGCGATGAACTGCGTGGTCTGGATGACGTTGGGGACCACGTGCTCGCGACGGCCCTCCGAGGTGTACAGCGAGGCGCCCGCGCGCTTGCCGAACAGCCCGATGGAGAGCGCCACCACGATGAGGCCCAAGCCGCCGAGCAGGTGCATCATGAAGCGGAACATGTTGTCGGCGTTCGACAGGTGGTCGAGGTCGACGACGACCGACGCGCCCGTGGTGGTGAGGCCCGACACGCCGTCGAACAGCGCGTCGAGGTAGGTGAGGTAGTGCCCCGAGAAGTACAGCGGGACGGAGTACACGAGCGCCAGCACGATCCACGCCAGGCCCGTGACCGCGAGCGCCTGGCGGCGCGTGAGGCGGCAGGGCTCGACGCGCAGGAAGCGCAGAAGCGAGCCGAGGGTGAGCGCCCCGCCAGCCGCGGAGAGGTAGCGCGCGGCGGGCTCCCACTCCTGGAAGAGAAGCGCTATGGTGAGCGGGACCGCCATGAGCAGCGCCGAGAACATGATGAGCGTCCCCAGGTAGTGGCCGATCACGCGCAGGTCGTAGAGTGTGAATCGCTGCCACATGAGCTATCCCATGACCACGCGCACCACGGTGATGATGACCCAGAGCGCCACGATGAAGCCGGCGATGGAGAGCAGCACCAGCGAGAAGCCAGCGAGGGGCGGCACGGCGGCCGACTTTATGTCGTCGATCGATTTACGCATGCCGCCATTTTAGCCGAAAAGAGCCCCCGTGATGTGGAGGCCCCATGGGCGCAGGCAACCAAGTCCGAAAGAGCGAGCGGAGGGGAGGCGCGCCGCAAGCGCGCCGCCTTCACCCGCGCGGTCACGAACGGGGGCGGGGCGCAGCGGAAACACATCGGGCGATGTGTTTCCTTCGCCGAAGCGGGCCGCGCCCGTTGCACCTTGAGGGCACAGCGTCCGCCTCGCTATGCTCTTCTCGAGAAGAGAAGGAGGGAAATCCATGGTCTCACCCGGCCAGAAGCTCGTCATCCACGTAGCCGGGACGCTCGCGGACGGCTACGTGTTCGTGGACACATGGACGCACAACGCCCCGCTCGAGGTCACGCTCGGTGACGGCCAGCTGCCGCAGGGCCTCGAGCGCGTCATCGCGACGATGCGCCGCGGCGAGCGACGCGTCGTCGAGCTCGCAGCGAAAGACGCCTACGGCGAGCGCGACGAGTCGCTCGTGTTCGACGTGCCGGCAAGCGCCGTCCCCCACGCCGAGGACCTTCCCGTCGGCGGCTTCATCATGGCCGACGCGGGAGGCGGGCCGCTGCGCCTCAAGGTCCTCAAGGTGGAGGGCGGCCGGGTCTGGCTCGACCAGAACCACGAGCTCGCCGGACGGCCCGTCACCTTCGAGGTCGAACTCGTGCGCGACGGGACCGAGTCCGCCGTCGACGTCGAGCAGAGCGCCCGGGGCTGCAGCTGCGGAGCGCTCAGGGAGTCCCTGGCGGGCGGCGCGTGCCGCCACGAGCACCACCACGGCTGCTGAGGCGCCCGCATAGCGGGATTTCCCCGTCCCACCTGGGCTGGCGGAAGGTAAAATGAAGCCAGCCCGACGTTTGGGCGTTATCGGGCGTTATCGCAGGGGGGATGCCGCATGGGAGCTTCGGAGTCTTTTGAGGCGAGCTTTCGCAGCCTGATCCTGCGCATGCCCTACGAGAAGATCACCGTGGCCGAGATCTGCCGCACAGCGCACCTGTCGCGCAAGACCTTCTACGCGAACTTCGCGGACAAGGAGGCCGTGGTCGCGCGCATCTTCGTGAAGGGCGCCATCGAGCCCATGCGCGCCATGAACAACCTGCTGACCTACGAGCAGGCCAGAAGCATCTCCTCCATGTACACCGAGAACCTGTACAACTACTTCGCCAACGACGCGGAGTACTACAAGAAGCTCGTCGGCCCCATGTTCGGCAAGGACGACACCTTCATCCGCGTGGTCACGAGCGAGCTGTTCGCGTTCAACCAGGAGATCCTCAGCTCCATCTCCGCAGCCGAGGACGTCGAGAAGGAGTACATCGCGTACTTCTTCGCCTCGTCCCAAGCGATGTACAGCCAGAAGTGGATCGCCGACGGCATGCCCGTCTCCCCCAAGAAGCTGGCGGAGATCTACAACTTGATCATCGGCGACTCCTGGTTCACCATAGAGAGCGCAGGCCGCCGCTGAGCAGGGCCGCCGAGAGGAGCGCCCTTGCGAGCCGCTGCCGAGAGGCCGGCCCGCCCCAAAGGGCGCTGACAGAAAGCCAGCCCGCCCCAGGCCTCGCCCCGCCCCGCCGTCCCCGAAGCCACCTTCCCTGCCACCTTCGCAGGTGACACCGTCCGCACGCCGTCACCCTCGCCCGCACGCTTTCGCGAAACCGTTTCGCGCACCTTCCCTCATCCCGCCATCAGCGAACTGTTCGCATGGGCCCGCGCAGCCTATCGTAGAGAACGAAGGGCCCGCTCACCTGCCGAATCAGCCCCTTCCTCCCGGCAGGCGCGCAGAGCCGGCAGACGCGCGGGCTGAGAGCTTGCGCCCTTCGGGGCGCACGGAGAAAGAGGGGAAGCATGAGCGAGAGAAGCGTCTTGACCACCACCGGTCAGAGCATCGCGAGCGGCGGCACCGGCGGAGAGTTGACGGCCGTCGACTCCAAGGACGGCAAGATCGTCCGCATACGTCCGATGCACATCGACGACGTGTACACCCACGAGGAGCTCGCCGACTCCATGTGGGAGATCGAGGCGGGCGGGAAGACGTTCCGCCCCGAGTACAAGGCGGCGCCCAACTACATGGCGCTGGCCTACAAGGAGCGCGTCTACTCCAAGAACCGCGTGCGCATGCCGCTGAAGCGCGTCGACTGGGACCCAGCCGGAGAGCGCAACCCCGAGAACCGCGGCAAGTCCAAGTTCGTCGAGATCAGCTGGGACGAGGCCCTCGACATCATGGAGTCTGAGATCCGCCGCGTCATCGACACCTACGGCCCCTACTCCGTCCTGTGCATCGGCGAGGACGGCCACCGCGAGTCCAAGGACCTCCACGCCGGCGGCGGCATGCACGCGACTGCGATGGACAAGCTCGGCGGCTACACCCGCGAGACCCGCACCCCCGACTCCGTCGAGGGCTGGTACTGGGGCGCCAAGCACTTCTGGGGCTCCGGCTTCAACTACGGCGGCGGACTCATCGCCCCGCCGCAGAACAACTACTCCAACTGGAACGTCGTCAAGGACGTCAGCGAGAACGCCGAGCTCCTGCTGTTCGACGCCGGCGACTGGGAGCTCACCCAGAACTACGCCTCCATGTTCTTCTCCCGCCTCATCAAGTTCTGGGAGGAGATCGGCAAGGAGTTCGTGGTCGTCGACCCGTTCTGCAACTACACGGCCGTCTGCCACAAGGACTTCAAGTGGATCCCCATCCTGCCCAACACCGACACCGCCTTCGACTTCGGCGTCATGTACGTCATGATCACCGAGGACCTCTACGACAAGGAGTTCATCGACACCCACTCCGTCGGCTTCGACAAGTTCAAGGCGTACCTGCTCGGCGAGGACGAGGAGGGCATCGCGAAGACCCCCGCGTGGGCCTCTGAGCGCTGCGGCGTCCCCGTGCACACCATCAAGGCGTTCGCCCGCAACATCTCCAAGAAGGCCGCATCCCACGTGCATTACAGCTCCGGCTCCATCAAGACCCCCTACAGCCACGAGCCCGGCCGCGCGCAGGCGTACCTGCTGGCCATGCAGGGCATGGGCAAGCCGGGCGTGCAGCAGCTGCACCTCGAGGCCACCAGCATGGGCTGCGAGAAGATCGCGTCCTCGTCGACCCGCCCGTTCAGCATGCTCAACCACTGCCGCCAGTTCTTCCCGTCCGCCCAGTCCCTGCCCCGCACGGGCATCGCCGAGGCCATCACCGACGGCGAGCTGAAGTGGTGGGGCAGCCCGGCCATCGTCTACGTCACCACGCCCGAGCAGTTCCAGGAGTTCAACTACCCGGCTGACCCGCAGAAGGCCCTGGCGATGCAGCAGGCGATGGCGGCGCGCGCCGGCGTCGAGCCGCCGACCGAGGCCCCCGAGATCAACCGCGTCCACATGCTGTGGTCCGAGAAGCCCTGCAACATGAACTGCTGGAACGGCGGATTCGAGTTCCAGGACGCCATCCGCTCCCCCGAGGTCGAGTTCTTCGTGACCAACCACCAGTGGATGGAGAACGACTCGCTCTTCGCCGACCTGGTGCTCCCCGTCACCACCTGCCTGGAGGACAACGACACCATGGGCGCCTCCATGACCGTCGGCATGCGCCACGCCGGCTACACCCCGCCCGCCTGCGACCGCGTCGGCGAGTCGAAGTCCGACTGGGAGATCGCGCTCGAGGTCCTCGACCGCTTCGGCAAGCGCGCCGAGGTCGACCTGGGCATGACCACCGACGAGTGGCTCAAGCACGGCTTCGAGCGCTCCCAGCTCCCGACCGAGATCAGCTGGGAGGAGTTTACCGAGCGCGGCTTCTACTTCCCCAAGCTCGACGAGCATTACAAGGAGCTTCTGCCCGGCATGCGCGGCTTCTACGAGGACATCGAGAACTACCCGCTCGACACCCCGTCCGGCAAGCTGGAGTTCTGGTCCGAGGCCCTGGCGACCAACTTCCCCGACGACAAGGAGCGCACGCCGATGGCCCGCTGGATCGTCGGCGGCCCGAAGGAGGAGGGCTGGACCCACGACGAGACCCAGTGGGGCGAGCGCTGCAAGGAGTATCCGCTCCTGGTCACCGCGAACCCGGCGCGCTTCCGCGTGCACGTGCAGGGCGACGACATCGCCTGGTATCGCGAGATCGAGACCACCAAGGTCAAGGGCCCGGACGGCTACCTCTACGAGCCGCTGTGGCTCGCGCCCGAGGACGCGGCCGCGCGTGACATCGCCGACGGCGACATCGTGAAGCTGTACAACGAGCGCGGCATCGTCCTGACCGGCGCGCGCATCTCCCAGCGCGTCATGCCCGGCTCCGTCGTGGTAGCCAAGGGCTCGCGCGTCGACCCCATCGCCCCGCACATCGACCGCGGCGGCGCGATCAACCTGATCAGCCCCCAGGAGGGCGTGTCGAAGCACTGCAAGGGCTTCGTCGTCACCGGGTACCTGGTCGAGGCCGAGAAGCTCACCCGGGAAGAGATGGACGAGTGGAGGGCCACGTACCCCGAGGCCTTCGCACGCGCCTACGACGAGGGCCAGGGCATCACCCGCGATGCATGGGTCATCTCCGAATAACGACTGAGAGGAACAGACATGAAGGGTTTTCTCATTGACGTCAGCAAGTGCGTCGGCTGCCACGCCTGCCAGATAGCTTGCAAGGACGAGCACTGCGGCAACTGCTGGATGCCCTACGCCCAGGAGCAGCCCGAGGCCGGGCAGTTCTGGCTCAAGGTCAACCAGAAGGAGCGCGGGCAGCGCCCCCAGGTCAAGGTGTCCTACGTCCCCACGCCCTGCATGCACTGCGAGAACGCGCCGTGCATAGCCGCCGCCAAGGACGACGCGGTGTACCGCCGCGAGGACGGCCTGGTCATCATCGACCCCGCGAAGGCCAAGGGCCAGCGGCAGATCGTCGAGGCGTGCCCCTACCACAAGATCTTCTGGAACGAGCAGCTCCAGATCCCCCAGAAGTGCACTGGCTGCGCGCACCTGCTCGACGACGAGGAGTCGCCTATCCGCACGCCGCGCTGCGTCGACAACTGCCCGGTCCACGTCATCCAGTTCGGCGAGCTTGACGAGCTCGACCTTGAGGGCGCCGAGGTGCTGCACCCCGAGTACGGCACCAAGCCGCACGTCTTCTACAAGGGCCTGCCCAAGAAGTTCATCGCCGCGACCGTCTACACCCCCGAGGACGAGGAGATCGTCGAGGGCGCTGCCGTCACCATCACCAACGGCACCGACACCTACGAGGCGACCACCAACAGCTGGGGTGACTTCTGGGTCGACGGGCTGGCCGATGACGAGTGGGAGGTCACCATCGCCAAGGACGGCAAGGAGATGAAGCTCTCCGTGAGCACCGTCCAGGAGGACCGCGGCCTGGGCGACCTCGCCTTCGCGTAAGGAGCAGGCGGTGACGTGCGACAACACCTGTCGCGAGAGCGGCGGGGACGGCGGCAGCCTCCTCGCCGCCGGGGCGGGCGCCTGCGCGCCCGCCCCCCGTCCCGCCCCATCCGAGCACGGCAGCTCCGCCGGCCCCGCGCAATCAGCGGAGCTGCCGTTCGACATCCCGCCGGTTCTCCACATCGACGGCATCGACTGGGGAGCGCTCACCCTCTCGACGAACGACGGGAGGGTGTTCGAGGAGCTCTCAGACGGGACGTGGATCGAAGTCGCGCCCGTCTCCCAGGGGAGCGTGCGCTGGTGGGGCGGCGGCTGCCACAGCGGGCAGATCAACCTCACCCCGCTTTACGTGTACTGGAACGGATCGTGGACGAGCACCATCACGGGCAAGGTCTGCACGACCCCCGTGGTGCGGAAGCATTCGAAGGCGCCGCTGGCCCTCGCCGACGAAGGCGACTAGGCTGCCCGGCATCTGGCCTGCGGCTTCACGGCGCCGCCGCCTACGCCGCCTGCCACAGCAGCAGAAAGCGCGTTGCGTCTGCCACAAAACCGCAAGCGCAACGCATAGCACGCGGCGGCGCTCCAAGAAAGGAGCTCATCATGAGCATCAACGAGACCTACGACTTGACGGGGCGCGTCGCCCTCATCACGGGCGCCAGCTCCCACGGCATCGGAAACTCCTCGGCCAAGGCGCTGGCCGAGGCAGGTGCCAAGGTGTTTCTGACCGCGCGCCGCGAGGAGCAGCTCAAGGCCGCATGCGCCGAAATCGAAGCGGCGGGCGGCACCGCCGCCTACGCCGTCTGCGACGTGTCCAGCGAAGAGCAGTGCAAGGCCGCCGTCGACGCGTGCGTGGAAACGTTCGGCCAGCTCGACATCATGGTGCTCTCAGCCGGCATATCCGGGCTGAGCGCAAGCGGCGGCCCCGACGCCTGGTTCGACACCGACAACTGGAACAAGATGATCGGCATCAACCTCGAAGGCGTGTTCTGGATGATCAAGCACGGGTGGGCCGAGTGCGCCAAGGGCGGCCACGGCTCCATCATCCCCGTCGGCTCGCTGGCTTCCTGGCACTGCGACGGCTCTGCGGCCTACACCGCCGGCAAGGGTGCGCTGCGCAGCCTGGTCGCCTGGTTCGGCAAGAAGTTCCCGCAGGCCGGCATCCCCGTCCGCGTGAACGGCCTGTACCCCGGCCTCATTCGGACCGACATGACGCAGCAGGCATGCGACCATGAGGTCTACGGCCCCATGATGCTCAAGCCCATCCCCCTAGGACGCTTCGGCGAGCCGGAGGACTGCGCGAACGCGGTTCTGTTCCTGGCGTCCGACGCCTCCGCGTGGATGACCGGGCAGCACATGGTCATCGACGGCGGCCAACTGGCCTAAAGACGATTCGGCGGATCCGCGCAAGAGCGAATCATGGGCGCGGATCCGCCAGCGCGACTGGAGTATCGCAGTCGGGAAAACAACCTGTTCGCCCGCTGTGCCCTAGAGCATTGGAACAACGTCCAGGTGGAGCTCATCGAGGTCAACGCACCCCTCGAACAGCTCTACGAGGGCATTCGGATGCAACACGAAAACTGGGACGGAACGCGCCCGCTCCGATTCGTCGCAGAGCTTACGGGCCGTTAGCGTACCCGCGCGTACGGAGCGGAGACGCTTTCGCGGGACCGTGCAGATTTGGAGGGACATTTTGGCAGAAATCTTCAGTTCTTTGTCTCCTCCGACGGCGAGCCCGCCTTTTTAGGAGGCAGCAAGAGCCAAATTCAGATATGGCGAATTATGCGACCTGGGATTTTGTCACCTGCTCTTCTTGAGACCAAGGTTAGCCTGCTCCCGAAACGAGTCGAGAAGACAAAGAACTGAAGATTTCTGCCAAAATCACAGCGGAAAACTGCACGGGTCTCAACGGAGTCGTGATAAAGCAGCAAATTGGCAAAGAAGCAGCAAGAAAGGCTTCGATAGCGGAGGCGTGACCAAAACGTAAGGCACGTGCAAGGGTTGCGAAAGGGCGCTTTCCTATCCTTGTCAGCATAGGAATCCTACGATCTTGCGAGGTGCGCTCATGAGAAGACCCGCGAAGGTGGCCGTCGCCTTGGCCGTTGCCAGCCTCACCTGCCTGCTGATTGCCCGGCAGGCCCCCAAGGTGGAGAAGGTGACCGAAACCCGCCCCTAGCAGGCGCGGCAACCGAGGCCCATCCCTCGGAGAGCCGCACGCCGCAGGCGATGAGCGTAAAGTGCAGCGGCTAGGACCCTGCCCCTCGGAGAGCCGCAGGCGGAAAGCGCGATGCCCACCGCCTGCGGCGTGAGAAGCGGGCTAGTCGGCGAGGCAGGCGTCGAGGCGCTGCTCCACCTCGGCGCGGTCCATGTGGCGGCCGATGAAGACGAGCTTGTTCATGCGGTCTCCCAGCTCGACGTCCCACTCAGCTGAGAGCTGGGGGTTCTCCGCCAGGATGGCCGCGCGGTCAGCCTCGGGATACGCCGCCACGAACTCCCCGTTCTCCGTGAGGTAGAAGTGCTTGCCGGACTGCTCGAACAGAAAGCAGCCGTCGGGCGCGTCGGAGCGCCAGAGGACGCCCTTGCAGCGCACGACGCCCTCGGGCCACGCGTCCACCAGCGCGGAGAAGCGCGCCATGTCGAACGGGCGACGGCGCCGGTACACGAAGGTGGAGATGTCGTACTCGAGCACCTCGGGGTCCTCGTGCTCCTCGGGGTGCTCCATGGCCTCAGCCCACGCGGCCGACTCGTACGCCGCTTGGAAGCTGAAGCGCCCCGTGTTCAGCACCTCGTCAAGCGCCACCTCGCCGCGGACGGCCTCCACGATGCGCGCGTCCCTCTGCAGGCTGCGCACGATGGCCCGAAGCTCGGCCATCTGCTCGGGCGTCACCAGGTCGGCCTTGTTCATCACGAGCGTGGTGCAGAACTCGATCTGCTGGATGAGCAGGTTCTCGACGTCGTCTTCCTCCACGTCATCGGACAGGAGCGCCTTGCCGCCGTTGAACTCGTCGAACATGCGCGCGCAGTCCACCACGGCCACGATGTTGTCGAGCGCCAGCCGCGCCGCGCCCGCAGCCGCAGCGCCACCATTCGCGCCTGCAGCGTCATCGTCGTCCGCGTCCGCATCCGCGCCACCCTCGCACAGCGTCGAGATCGTGTACGCGATCGGGATGGGCTCGCAGATCCCCGACGCCTCGATGATGATGTAGTCGAAGTCCCCCGAGTTCGCGATGCGCGTGAGCTGCTCAGCCAGGTCGTCGGCGAGCGTGCAGCAGATGCAGCCGTTGGTCAAAGGGATGATGTCGTCCATCTCCATCACCGAGCCCGCCTGCGCGATCAGATCGGCGTCGACGTTCACCTCGCCGATGTCGTTCACGATCACCGCCGCGCGGATGCCCTGCTCGTTCGCGAGCACGTGGTTGAGGAGCGTGGTCTTGCCCGCTCCCAGATACCCCGTGATCATGACGATCTTCACCGTGTCCTGAGCTGCCATCGCAGCCCTCCTTCCTCAAAAAGGCAAGCCGGGCGCGGCGTCGAGGTGCTGCCGCGCCCGGCCAAGTCCTGCCGTAGGCGTCATAACGCTTTCGTGCTCGGCTCCATCTTACCCGTATCGGCTACCGGTCGAGGAGCAGCGCGTCGAAGTCGAGCTCCATCGGCCCCTCGACGCGGCAGACGTACTCGCCCTCGTCATCGAGGTCGATCAGCACGTGGCTGCGGTCGCGCACCTCGCCGGAGATCACCTTCTCGGCGATGCGGTCGACCACCTGGCGCTGGATCAGGCGCTTCAGCGGGCGGGCGCCGTAGACCGGGTCGTACCCGTCGATCGACAGGTGCTCCATGGCCGCCGGCGTCACGTCGAGCGTGATGCGGCGGGTGGCCAGGCGCCCGCGCACCTCGTCGAGCTGCAGGTTCACGATGCTCTCGATGTTCGCGATGTTGAGCGCGTTGAACGTGATCACGTCGTCGATGCGGTTCAGGAACTCGGGCCTGAACGTGGTGCGCAGCGTGTCCTGCAGGCGGTTGGTGAAGTCCATCATGCGCTTGGCCGCGGCCTCCGGCGTCATGCTCGCCATCTGCTCGACCATCTCGCCCATGGTCTGGTTCTCCTGCGCGGCCTGCTCCTGGATGATTTGGCTGCCGATGTTCGAGGTCATGATGATGATGGTGTTCTTGAAGTTCACCACGCGGCCCTGCCCGTCGGTCAGGCGGCCGTCGTCGAGCACCTGCAGCAACACGTTGAACACGTCCGGGTGCGCCTTCTCGATCTCGTCGAGCAGCACCACCGAGTACGGGTGGCGCCGCACGGCCTCGGTGAGCTGGCCGCCCTCGTCGTAGCCCACGTACCCCGGAGGCGCGCCGATCAGGCGCTGCACCGAGAACTTCTCCATGTACTCGGACATGTCGATGCGCACCATGGCCTTCTCGGAGTCGAACAGGTACTCCGCGAGCGCCTTGGCGAGCTCGGTCTTGCCCACGCCGGTGGGGCCGAGGAACATGAACGAGCCGATGGGCTGGTTGGGGTCGGACAGCCCCGCGCGGTTGCGGCGGATGGCGCCGGCCACCACGCTCACGGCCTCGTCCTGCCCCACCACGCGCTGCTTGAGCACGTCCTCCAGATCGACGAGCTTCTCCATCTCGCCTTGCATCATCTTGGTCACGGGGATGCCCGTCCAGCTCGACACCACGGCGGCGATCTCCTCCTCGGAGACCTCCTCCTTCAGGATGGCGCCGTCCTGCTGCTTGGCCTTGAGCACCTGCTCGGCCTCGACGAGCTGGGACTGCAGGCCGGGGATGCGCGCGAAGCGCAGCTCCGACGCGCGGGCCAGGTCGCCCTCGCGCGTGGCGCGCTCCTCCTCGAGCTGCGCGGCCTCGAGCTCGGCCTTGAGGTTCTGCACGCCCGCGATGACGTCCTTCTCGTTCTGCCAGAGCGCCTTCTGGTGGTCGAGCGCCTCGCGCGCGTTCGCGATGTCGCGGCGCAGCCGCTCCAGGCGCTCGGCCGAGGCGGCGTCGGTCTCCTTCATGAGCGCCTGCTCCTCGATCTGCATCTGGATGAGCTTGCGCTCGGCAGCGTCGACCTCCTCGGGCATCGAGTCGATCTCGATGCGCAGGCGGGAGGCCGCCTCGTCCATGAGGTCGATGGCCTTGTCGGGCAGGAAGCGGTCGGTGATGTAGCGGTCCGACAGCTCGGCCGCCGCCACGATGGCGCCGTCGGTGATGCGCACGCCGTGGTGGATCTCGTACTTCTCCTTCAGGCCGCGCAGGATGGCGATGGTGTCCTCGACGGACGGCTCGCTGATGAGCACGGGCTGGAAGCGCCGCTCGAGCGCGGCGTCCTTCTCCACGTACTTGCGGTACTCGTCGAGCGTGGTGGCGCCGATGGCGTGCAGCTCGCCGCGCGCCAGCGCCGGCTTGAGCATGTTGCCCGCGTCGAGCGAGCTGTCGCCGCCCGCGCCCGCGCCCACGATGGTGTGCAGCTCGTCGATGAACAGGATGACGTTGCCGCCCGCCTCCTTCACCTCGCGCAGCACGGCCTTCAAGCGGTCTTCGAACTCGCCGCGGTACTTCGCGCCCGCCATCATGGCGCCCAGGTCGAGCGACACGATGTCGCGGTCGCGCAGGCTCGAGGGCACGTCACCCGCCACGATGCGCTGCGCCAGGCCCTCCACGATGGCCGTCTTGCCCGTGCCGGGCTCGCCGATGAGCACCGGGTTGTTCTTGGTGCGGCGCGACAGCACCTGGATGGTGCGGCGGATCTCCTCGGAGCGGCCGATCACCGGGTCGAGCTTGCCCTCGCGGGCCTGCTGCGTGAGGTTCTGGCCGTACTGCTCGAGCGCCTCGAACTGGGTCTTGTCGGTCTGCGAGGTGACGCGCGTGTTGCCGCGCAGGTCCTCGTAGGCGCTCTCGATGTTCTTGCGCGTGACGCCCGCCGCGGTGAGCACGCGGCCCGCCGCGCCCTTGTCCTCCGACAGCGCGATGAGCAGGTGCTCGCTCGTGGCGTAGCTGTCACCGAGCTTCTCGGCGAACTTCACCGCGTTGTCGACCACGCGCATGAGGTCGTTGCCGGGGATGGCCATGGGCATGGCGTTGCCCGACGCCTTGGCCATCTTGCCGATCTCGTCCTCCACGTTGCGCGCGAGCTGCGCCGGGTCGGCGCCGATGCGCTTGATGATGGCCGCGATGTTGTTCTCGCCCGCGTCGAGCAGCGCCTTCAGCAGGTGGATGGGCTCGATGACGGCGGCCTCGGCGTCACCGGCCACGCCCATGGCGCCCTGGAACGCCTCCTGGGCGGTCAACGCCAGTTTGTCTAGTCTCATGGTTCCTCCTTAGGGAAGAGGGCGCGCGGCAAGGCGCCGCGGCGCCGCGTGCTCCGCCGACGCCGACCGAGCGGCGTCGGCGGTTAGGGAAGGTAGCGCAGCGCGGTCGGCAGGTCCGACACGCGCACCAGGCTGTTCACGCTCTCGCGCGTCTCCAGCTCGTGCACGCGGTCGGCCAGGCGGCGCACGCGCTTGTGCAGGTCGTCGAGCTCCTGGTCGCGCTCGTCAAGGCGCCCCTGCAGGTCGAGGATGCGAATGACGCCCGCCAGGTTGATGCCCTCGCTCGTCAGCTCGTTGATGAGCTCGAGGCGCTCGATGTCGGCCTGGGAGTACATGCGCGTGTTGCCGCTCGTGCGCTGGGGTGTGACCAGGCCCTTCTGCTCGTAGGCGCGCAGGGTCTGCGGGTGCACGCCCGCAAGCTCCGCGGCCACGCTGATCATGTACAGCGGGCGGTTGCGATCGTTTACTGCCATGTCCTCACGTCTTCCGTCGTGGCGGCCAGAAACGCCTCCATGGCCGCCTTCTGATTCTCGTTCATGCGAGCGGGCACCTTCACCTCGACCTCGATCCTCAGGTCGCCGAACGCGCCCTTGCGCTTCACGTCGGGGGCGCCCTTGCCCCTGATGGTGAGCATCGTGCCGTCCTGCGTGCCGGCGGGGACCTTCACGCGCACCTTCGCGCCGTCGGGCGCGGGCACCACGATCGACGCGCCGAGCGCGGCCTCGGCCACCGTGACGGGGACCTTCACCACCACGTCGGCCTTGTCGCGGCGGTAGTAGGGGTGCGCGGCGATCTTGGTGGTGACGAGCAGGTCGCCCGGCTCGCCGCCGCTCTGGCTGAGGCCGCCCTTGCCCTTGAAGCGCAAGCGGCCGCCGTCGACCGCGCCGGCCGGGACCTTCACCGTGATGGTGTCGGAGGCGGACTTGCCGGGGATGCGCACGGTCACGCGCTTCTCGACGCCCTTGAACGCCTCGTCGAAGGTCACGTTGAGGGTGACGTTCATGTCCTGCCCGCGGCGCGGCCTCTGCTGGCCGCCGCCGAAGTCCCAGCTCGTCCCGAACGCGCCCTCGCCGTGGCGGATGCTCTCGAGGATGTCGGCCCAGCTGCCGCCGAAGCCCTGGCCTCCTCCGCCGAAGATGTCCTCGACGGAGAAGCCCTGGCCGCCGGCCGCGCCGCCCCAGCCGTGCGGGATCTGACTCTCGCTCGCGGTGCCGTACTGGTCGTACAGGGCGCGCTTCTTGTCGTCGCTCAAGACCTCGTAGGCTTCGTTAATCTCCTTGAACTTGGCTTCGTCGCCACCCGCGTCGGGATGGTGCGTGCGCGCGAGCTTGCGAAACGCCTTCTTGATCTCGTCAGCCGAGGCGGTGCGAGGCACGCCGAGCGTCTTGTAGTAGTCAGGCGTTGCCGCCATGCCTGCCACCTCTCTTTCTTCTGGTTCTGCAACGAGGGCGGACCAGAAGCCCGCCCTCGAAAGCCTGTCGTTGTCGGTGATGCCCCAGCGCTCCCGAGCGCAGCGGCGTCGCTACTCCTCTTCGGAGGGCCTCTCCCGCTTCGGGCCGCCCGTGGTGACCGTCACCATGGCGGGGCGGAGCACCTTGGCGCCCATCCGGTAGCCCTTCTGGTACACCTGCGCGACCGTCTCGTCGGGGACCGTCTCGTCGGGGACGGTGGCGACCGCCTGCGCCTCGAGCGCGTCGAACGCCTCGCCCGCGGGGTCGATGATCTCCACGCCGCCCTTCACCAGCGTGTCGACGAGCTTGGCGTGCACGGCCTCCACGCCGCCGAGCAGGCCCACCTCGCCGTTGTCGTTGGCGTAGGCGATGGTGCGCTCGAAGTCGTCGAGCACGGGAAGCAGGCTCGTGACCAGCTTCTCGGTGGCGCGCGCCTTCTCGGCCTCGCGCTGCTCGTTGGTGCGGCGACGGTACGTGTCCCACTCGGCGTGCAGGCGCACGTACTTGTCTTTCCACTCGGCCACCTCCGCCTTGGCCTGGGCGACGATCTCGGACTCCGCGTCCACGCCCTCCACCGCGGCGTCAGCCTCGGCGGCGAGCTCGGGGTCGATCACCTCGGCCTCGACAGCCTCAGCGGCGGCGGGGTCGGCGGGGTCGGCAGCTGCGGCGTCAGCCTCAGCGTCGGCTTCGGCGGCCTGGCCGGCCGGATCAGCCGACCCGGCCGCGCCAGCGCCGTTGGCATCGGGCGTTGAGGGGGTCTCGCCCATGCCCGCGTTGTCCTCGGCGGAATCGTCCACAACTTTGTCCTTGTCGGGCGTCGTCATGGCAGCTACTTCCTCTCGTTGTCGTCGTCGACTACCTCGTAGTCGGCCTCGATGGTGTCATCGCTCGCGGCAGCCGCGCCTGTGCCCGGAGCGCCCGCGCCAGCGGCGGCGTCAGCGCCCTGCGTGGAGTACACGACCTCGGCCAGCTTGTAGCCCGCCTGCTGCAGCTTCTCGGTGGCAGCCTTGATCGGCTCGACGTCGGTGCCCTCGAGCGCCGTCTTCGCCTCGGCGATGGCGGCCTCGGCCTGCGACTTCGCGTCGGCCGGCACCTTGTCGCCCAGCTCGTCGAGCGTCTGCTGCGTGGCGTTCACCAGCGCGTCGGCGTTGTTGCGGATCTCGACCTCCTCCTTGCGGGCCGCGTCCTCGGCGGCATGCGACTCGGCGTCCTTCACCATGCGGTCGACTTCGTCGTCAGACAGCGCGGTGGAGCCGGAGATGGTGATCTGCTGCTGCTTGCCCGTGCCCAGGTCCTTCGCGGACACGTTCACGATGCCGTTGGCGTCGATGTCGAACGTGACCTCGATCTGCGGGACGCCGCGGCGCGCCGCCGGGATGCCGTTGAGCTGGAAGCGGCCGAGCGTCTTGTTGCCCGCGGCCATCTCGCGCTCGCCCTGCAGGACGTGGACCTCGACGGAGGGCTGGTTGTCAGCGGCCGTGGAGAAGATCTCGGTCTTGCGGGTGGGGATGGTGGTGTTGCGCTCGATCATCTTGGTCATGACGCCGCCCATGGTCTCGACGCCCAGCGACAGCGGGGTGACGTCGAGCAGCAGGATGCCCTGGACGTCGCCGGCGAGCACGCCGCCCTGGACGGCAGCGCCCATGGCCACGACCTCGTCGGGGTTCACCGACATGTTCGGATTCTTGCCGGTCATGGTCTTCACGAGCTCCTGAACGGCGGGCATGCGGGTGGAGCCGCCGACCAGGATGACCTCGTCGATCTCGCCCGTCTTGAGGCCCGCGTCGCGCAGCGCCTGCTCAACCGGCTTCCTGCAGCGATCCAGCAGGTCGCGCGTGATGCGCTCGAACTCGGCGCGCGTCAGCGTGAGGTCGAGGTGCTTCGGGCCCGAGGCGTCAGCGGTGATGAAGGGCAGGTTGATGTTGGTCTGCGAGGTGGAGGACAGCTCCATCTTCGCCTTCTCGGCCGCCTCCTTCAGACGCTGCAGGGCCATCTTGTCAGCGCGCAGGTCAATGCCGTTCTCGGCCTTGAACTTGTCGGCCATCCAGTCGATGACGCGCTGGTCCCAGTCGTCGCCGCCGAGGTGGTTGTCGCCGGCGGTGGAGGCAACCTCGAACACGCCGTCGCCGAGCTCGAGCACGGAGACGTCGAACGTGCCGCCGCCGAGGTCGAACACGAGGATCTTCTCGTCGTGGTCAACCTTGTCGAGGCCGTAGGCGAGCGCCGCAGCCGTAGGCTCGTTGATGATGCGCAGCACCTCGAGGCCCGCGATCTTGCCCGCGTCCTTGGTGGCCTGGCGCTGGGCGTCGTTGAAGTAGGCCGGGACGGTGATGACGGCCTGCGTGATGGGCTGGCCGACCTGCTTCTCGGCGTCGGTCTTCAGCTTCTGCAGGACCATGGCCGAGATCTCCTCGGGGGTGTAGTCCTTGCCGTCGATGTCGATGACCGCGCGGCCGTCCTTGCCGGCCTGCACCTTGTAGCTCACGGTCTTCTGCTCTTCGGAGGTCTCGCCGAAGGAGCGGCCGATGAAGCGCTTCACGGACGAGATGGTGTTCTCAGGGTTGGTGACGGCCTGGTTCTTCGCGGCCTTGCCCACGACGCGCTCGCCGTCCTTGCGGAAGCCCTCGACGGAAGGGGTGGTGCGGTCGCCTTCGGCGTTCACCAGAATCTCGGGCTCCGAGCCCTCCATGACGGCCATGGCGGAGTTCGTGGTGCCCAAGTCGATGCCGAGAATCTTAGCCATTGCAAGTTCCTCTCTTTCTTTCAGCTTTTCTCACAGATAGCCTGTTGGTTTCTTATTGCATGCTGCCAATATAAAATCTAAGTGTTTGATTGTCAAGTTTCCTTAATAGTTTGCGATGAAATAACCTCGCACTGCGCATTTTACACACAATTGGCCCTGCGAGCACGGGCGGAAGGGGTTCGTTACGGGGAGAGAAGGCGCATGTTGACGGCGCGAGGCGGGGCCGCCACAAGGCGTCCACAGCCGGAAGCGGCGGAGCTGGCGACAGGCATGCAGCCCGCAAGCGCCCCGCAGCCTGCAATACGCGAGCGTCCGACGGCTCGCAGGCGCCGGCCTGCGAGCTGAGCGCATATATATAGAGAGAGAAAGGGCGCCCGGCTGTTGACCGGACGCCCTCTTCTTGAGCTTGTGTCTTCGACACGAGGCCGAGCCTCGCTGGCCTGCCCGCGGCGGGCAGCACGTGGGGGTTCGACCGCGCTTGCGCGCTTCTTCGCACTCGCCGTGCGAGCTGTGCGATCTGTGCTAGTCCTCGACGATCTCGGAGATAGCCCCCATCGGGCACTCCTCGACGCAGTCGCCGCACGCGATGCAGGCGTCCTCGTTGACAGCCTCAGCAACGCCGTTGACAACTTCGAGAACCTCTTGCGGGCACGCGTCTACGCAGATGCCGCAGCCGATGCACTCATCAGCCTCAATAACCGGGTGTGACATTAGCAACTCCTTCTCAGTCGAAAGCCCCCATGGGATGTTCCCCACAACTTTCGTAGCGCAAGATACCATTAATGAATCGCCGCGCAAGTGGAAACGGACATTTTTCAGACTACGGTAAAAAAAGCAAAAGATTCGGCGTCGTAGTATTGGAGCAGGCTCCAAGTGCTAATGGGAGGGAGGGGCGACGCCGAGCACCCCTCTCCTCCCGCCTAACCGAGCTCCTAGCAGATGCGGGGAAGCTGCTCGCCCACGAGCATGTCGAGGATGCGCGTCGAGCCGAAGGCGGTGCGCAGAAACACCTTCGGGCCGCGCTCGGCGTTGGCCTCGGACACCTCGCCGATGACGGCCGCATCGCGCCCGTAGCGGCTCGCGCGCATGGCCGCAAGCGCCGCCTCGGCCTCCTCGGCGGGGACGACGCACACCATCTTGCCCTCGTTGGCCACCTGCATCACGTCGTAGCCGAGCATCTCGCACGCGCCGAGCACGGCGTCTCTCACCGGGACGCGCTCCTCCTCCACCGTGATGTCGACGTTCGCCTGGCTCGCCAGCTCGTTCAAGGTGCTCGCGATGCCGCCGCGCGTGGGGTCGCGGAAGCAGCGCGTGTGCGGAGCGGCCGCCAGCACGTCGGCGATCAGGTGGTTCAAGGGCGCTGCGTCGCTGGCGATGTCGGCCGAGAAGCTCAGCCCCTCGCGGCAGCTCATGATGGTGATGCCGTGGTCGCCGAGCGTGCCCGACACCAGCACCGCGTCGCCCGGGCGGCACTGCGCGCCGCCGAGCTCGAAGCCCGGCGCGAGCGCGCCCACGCCGCTCGTGTTGATGTAGATGCCGTCGCCGTGCCCGCGGTTGACCACCTTCGTGTCGCCCGTCACCAGCTTGACGCCAGCCTCCTTCGCCACCTCGGCCATCGACTGGCAGATGCGGCGCAGATCATCCATCGGGAAGCCCTCCTCCAGGATGAACCCGCAGCTGAGGTAGAGCGGGCGCGCGCCGCTGGTGGCCACGTCGTTCACCGTGCCGCAGATGGCGAGCCGCCCGATGTCGCCGCCGGGGAAGAAGTGCGGCGTGACCACGAACGAGTCGGTGGAGTACGCCAGGCGCTCGCCCGGCTCGAGCGCCGGGAGCACCGCCGCGTCGTCTCCGCGCAGAAGCTCGTCGGTTCCGTACGCCGCGAAGAACACCTCGTCGATGATGCGCTTCATCATGGTTCCGCCGCTGCCGTGACCCAGCATGACGGTTGTGTCGTTTGCCACTGTGCCGCCTTCCTTACATATGCCGGCCGGTGGTGGTGAGGACCAGCCGGCCGTTCTGCACGCCCTTGGTGCCCAGGATCAGGTTCGCGATGTCCTGCACCAGCCCCGTCTCGCCGCGCATGACGATCACCTCGAGGCACATGTGCTGGTCGACGTGCACGTGCATCGTCGAGATGATGTACTCGAAGTAGTCGTGCTGGATGGTGTGGAGCTTCTCCTGCAGGTCGTTCGCGTGGTGGTCGTACACGATGGTGAGCGTGCCCATGACCAGCGTGCCCGGCGTGGCGCACGCGTCTTCCACCAGCGCGTCGCGCACCAGGTCGCGCACCACTTCGCTGCGGTTCTTCGCCAGGCCCCGGCGCGCCACCAGCTGGTCGAAGTTCATGAGCAGGTCCTCGGGCATGGCCACCGAGAATCGCATGAGGTCGTTGCTCATGGCAGGCCGCTACACGAGGCTGACCGTCACGCCCGCGGCGCTCTCCGCGTCATCCTCGATGGCGTCCTTCGCCTCGTCGAGCATGGCGCGCACGTCGTCGAGCAGCGCCTGAGCCGCGTGGAGCTTCTCGGACACGGTTGCGAAGCCCGCGTCCTCGGCGTTGTGCGCCAGGTTGTGCGTCCAGCGGCGCTCAAGCTTGATGTGGTCGTCGATCTGCTCGATCATGAGCTCGAGCTGGCCGGTGTTGACTCCGTTAGTGCACATAATGACCTCCCTTGATGGAAACGGCTTCGCCGTTTGGATTAAACTAACTTAATACGGACGGCGCGCAACATCAAGGAGCGAGTGTGACTTTTCCTGCAAGAAGTAACATTTATGAGGTCAACGCCATGGGCACGCTCGCCGTATACGGAGACTTCGTGGAGGGAACGGGCAACGAGCTCCTGCTGGCGGCGAGCACGCGCGCGCTGGGCAGCGCGGCGAAGGGGGCGCTCGAGAAGTCGGCGGCGGCCCTCGGGTACGGCGCGCGGGGATGCGCGTACGTGGTCGCGACGATTGGCGGAGAGCCCGCGGGCGGGACGAGTGGCGCGGCAGCGGGCAGCAGGGAGCCTGCGGGCGCGGGCGGCGCGGGCGCGGGCGGCGGGCTGGCCGAGCCGGCGGGC
>NZ_JAAKEE010000024.1:0-1424 GCF_011038995.1 Adlercreutzia sp. ZJ242 | reverse complement strand
GCGGCCGCGCCGATGCGCTTCTGCCACACGTCGTCGCTCATCGCGCCGCGCTGGTTCATGCGCCACTTGCCGAGCAGGGCCGACGGGGGGCCGAGGGTCAGGCCGCCGGGGCGGTCGATCGAGCCGGCCAGCGCCGCCAGGACGATGAACGCCTGGGACAGCTGCACGCCGTTCTTGTTCTGGTCGAAGGCCAGGCCCCACGCCCAGCCGATCGGGCGCTCGGTGCCGATGATGTGCGCGACGCGCCTGATGTCCTCGGCGTCGACGGTCGTGATCTCGGCGACCTTCTCGACCGGGTACTCGGCCGCGCGGGCCTTGACCTCGTCGAGGCCGTAGATCCAGTTCTCGGCGAACTCGTGGTCGTACTCGTCGTTCTCGAACATGAGGTTCATGATGCCGAGGGCGAGGGCGGTGTCGGTCTGCGGGCGGACCTGCAGGTTGATGTTGCCGTCATGCGCGCCGACCCAGGTGATGCGCGGGTCGATGCTGATGATCTTGGTGCCGAGCTTCATCATGTCCACCAGGCAGTGGCCGAAGAAGCCGTCGCCGTTGGAGGGCAGGGGCTCCTTGCCCCAGACGACGACCCACTTGGAGAGGGTGTACGCCGGGTCGTGGTAGCTTCCGGGCAGGTGCCCCGCGTAGTCGAGCTCGGGGTAGCCGGCGCCCAGCACGTAGTCGGCGATGGAGCAGCGCGGGCCGTAGCAGGACCAGCCGGACTGCGTGTAGCAGCAGTTCGGGGACTGCAGCACCGAGAACGTCAGCGCGTAGTAGTAGATGCACGCCTCGCGGCCGGTGCCGCCGAAGCACACGATGGACTCGGGGCCGTAGGTGTTCTGGAAGTAGCGGACCTTCTCGCAGATCGTGTCGAGGGCCTCGTCCCAGGTGGTGCGCTCCCACTTGTTCTTGCCGCGGTCCTCGAACGCGCGCTTCATCGGGTAGATGACGCGGTTGTCGGCGTAGGTGTACTCGCGCAGCGCGAGGTTCATGGCGTTGACGCGGCCGGTGGTGATCGGGTTGTCGTCGTCGCCCTCGATGCGGACGAGCTTGCCGTCCTTGGTGACGACCTTGACGCCGTACCCGACCGGGTGGGATCCCGGGGGGGACCAGGTGTTGGAGCGGGTGACGACGGTGCCGTCCTCCATTACGGTCTGCCACTGTTTACCGTATGCCATACTTTCCTTCTTTCTTCCACGTTTCTAACATTACCGTAGAAAACTTTTCGCATGTCCCGTGGTAGAACATGCTATCTGCAAGCATGCCTCGCCGGAGGTGGTTCTCCGCCTCGGCCGCCGCCTCCCATCCCTAGTTAAGAGGCGCCGTGCTTGAAGCCAGGGTTGCCTGCCCTCGGCGCCCGCCTCGCTCTCTCCTTCGAGGCGGGCCGGCCGGGGCAGGCTGAGGTTCCCGATCCTACTGGCCGGGGGCCT
>NZ_JAAKEE010000023.1:0-37481 GCF_011038995.1 Adlercreutzia sp. ZJ242 | reverse complement strand
TCCCGGGGGGGACCAGGTGTTGGAGCGGGTGACGACGGTGCCGTCCTCCATTACGGTCTGCCACTGTTTACCGTATGCCATACTTTCCTTCTTTCTCCACGTTTCTAACTTTTTCCGTAGAAAACTATTCGCGCGCCTTGTGGAAACGCGCTATCTGCAAACGCACCGGGTGGAAGTGTGGTTCTTCCGCTCGGCTGCCTGCGCCCTCCCTAGTTGGCGCAAGCTGCGTTTGAAGCCGAGGGATGGATGCCTCTTGCAGCCTACTGGCCGGGGGCCTTCGGGGCCGCGGGGGCGCCGGGGGCCTTCGGGGCGCCGGGCGCGGCGGGCGCGCCGGGGGCCGCAGGGGCGCCGGGCACGGCCTTCTCGCCGTTGAGGTAGGGGGTGAAGTCGCACTTGCAGAAGGGGCAGGACTTCAGGACGAGGCCGCCCATGGACTGGATGGGCTTGCCGCACTCGGGGCACTTGTTCGGGCCCGCGCCAGCGGAGGCATCTGCCGGTCTAAAACACATGTTAGTCTCCTTTCCTATTTTCGCTACGTTCGCGAAAACCTAACGGCGTTAGATTACGAGAAGGCGCCTTGCGTGTGGTCAGACTTTCGGTGCTCACTTTCAGGGGTGAGTGGACGATTTTCGGTTTGATTTTCCTCGAACCCTCATACTTCGCTTTTTCGCGTTTTCCCATGTGAAACGCATAGTTTGAGTCTGATTGAGCGCGCGGTTCGCACGGCGGGAAATTTCTGCGCGCACGCTCCGTTTTCACGATGTGATTGCTAGAATGCAGACAATACCTGCAACCATAGCGATCCTCTTGAAGGTAGGCACCATGGCGTTACATCTCCCGCGCGTCAACGTCGTCATCAGCGACGCCCAGGGCTTCGACTCCCAAGGCGAGCTCTCCGCGCTCTCCGTCGGCTTCGGCCTGCACCAGGCGTGGATCTACGCGGCCCTCTTCGGCACCTCCACCCTCTTCGGCGTGCCCCAGCTGACCACGCTCGGGGCGCGCTCGTTCTCGTTCGCCTCCATCACGGAGTTCTTCATAGTCTCCATCATCACGTTCATCGTGGCGCTGATCGCCATGGGCGCGACCGACCAGCGCTTCCTGCGCGTCTACACCTCCAAGCGCGCCATGCGGATCTCGGCGGTGCTCATGTGCGCGGCGACCTTCGCGCTGTTCATCCCCGCTGCCGGCGGCGCGATGACCGCGCTCTCCGCGGTGGCGGGCGTGGTGGCGGGCGCGGGCTCGGCGCTGCTGCTGCTGTTCTGGGGAACGGCGTTCGCGCGCTGCAGCTCCTCGAGCATCGTGATGAACACCATGATCGCGATGGTGTTCGCCCTGGTGGTGTACGCCGCGCTGATCTACCTGATCCCCGCGCCGCTCTCGGGCGTCATCGCGGCGCTCCTGCCCTTGGCCGAGCTCCCCATCTTGTGGAGGAAGACGCCCGAGAGCTACATCCTGCGCCACGAGGTGCCCCTCTTCGAGCCGCTGCCCGTTCGCAAGGGGCGCTTCTCGGTGCGCTTCGGCGTGCCGGTTCTGCTCGCGGGCTTCGCGCTGGGGGCGCTGCGATCCATCTCCACGCAGATCATCCTCCCCTCGCCCGACCTGTCGGTGAACGCGCTCGTGATGGTGGCCGCGGCCATCGTGGTGGTGGTGATCCTCACGCTCACGCTGTTCGCGGGCATGCACCGCTACTGGGACTCGCTGTTCCGCGTGATGCTGCCCGTGGTGATGCTCACGCTGTGCTTCCTGCCGCTCTCGATCACCGACAACTCCATCGCCGCGTCCATCATCCTGGTGACGGGCTACATGTGCCTCGAGGCGCTCATGTGGATCTTCTTCGGGCAGCTGTGCCAGACGTTCCGCCTCTCGGCCGTGTTCGTGTTCGGCGTGGGGCGCGGCGTTCTGGCCCTCGGCTCGTTCGTGGGCACCATGACGCTCACGAACCCCGCCATGCTCGACGCGCTCACGCCGTTCGGCTCCTACGGCGGCATCCTGTTCTACATCGCCGCGCTCGTGCTGGCCTACATGTTCCTGCCGCGCGTGCGAGACATCAAGCGGATGATCGACCCCGACTTCGAGCATCGCCACACCCCGCTCGACGACATCAACGACGAGGTGGCCGAGCTCGACGCGGTGGTGCGCGACCAGCCGCGCGCGGAGAACGACCCGCTCAGCCCGCAGGGCTCCTCGCCCCTTGAGACGATCGCCGACAGCGGGCGGCTGACCATCTCGCAAGACGAGGCCGACGCCGAGCTGAACACGCGCATGATCAGCACCGACGACCTCATGGACGAGGGTACGCTGGCCGCCATCGACGCCGCGCGCGCCAACGGCGAGAAGGACAACACCCCCGTCGTGGAGACGCCGTCGAAGAAGCGCAGCGGGCGCTTCCGCACGCAGTGCGAGACGATCGCGAACCGCTACCTGCTGTCCCGCCGCGAGACCGAGGTGCTCTTCCTGCTGGCGAGGGGGTACAACGCCGCCTACATCCAGAAGAAGCTCTGCATCACGCAGTCCACCGCCAAGACGCACATCTACCACATCTACCAGAAGCTCGACATCCACACGCAGCAGGAGCTGCTCGCGATGGTGTCCGAGGAGGACGACCGATAGGGGCGGCCGCGGCTGCGGGGACGGCGGCAGCCGACACGGCATGGACGGCGGCTGACGCAGTAGGGGCAGGAGCGGCCTTGCACGCCCCTTGCACGCCAGGAGCTTCATTTTGGCAGAAATCTTCAGATATTTGTCTCTCTGCGAGAGACCGAGAGAAAGCTGGGGTCGGGAGAAAGCTTCTGACCTGCAAGTTTGCTGCAAGCTGCTTTTGCCGTTGCGTATAGCAGAGCGAAATAGGCCTCTAAAGAGGGGTGCAAGGTCCCTGAAAAGACAAATATCTGAAGATTTCTGCCAAAATCTCGCTGAAAAATTGCACGCATGTGTCCGGGGCCTCTCAAGCAGGCATTTCTCTGTCGTTTGTCGGTTTATGCAACGCTGAAGTGCTCCTATAATTAAGCTATGGTGCTATTGAGAGGCTTTATATCCACCCAGGTTTGTCAGGGGAGCAGCGCGTGCGGCGGGAGGTCCGCATGACACTTGCGTCGTCGCATCTGCTCGTCGGCATTGACGTCGGGTCGACCACCGCGAAGGTGGCCGCGCTCGACGCGGACACGCGCGCCCTCGTGTTCTCGCGCTACCGCCGCCACCACGCCCAGCAGGCCGCCTGCACGAGCGTCCTGCTCGCCGAGCTGAGCGCGGCCTTCCCCCACGCGCGCGTCGAGGCCGCCGTGACGGGCTCAGGCGGCACCACGGTGGCGCGCCTGCTCGACGTGCCCTACGTGCAGGAGGTGGTCGCCAACGCGCTCGCCATCGGCGCACGCTACCCGCAGACGCGCTGCGCCATCGAGCTCGGCGGCCAGGACGCCAAGATGATCTTCTTCGCCGCCGACGCCGAGACCGGCAAGCTCGGCGTGGCCGACATGCGCATGAACGGGAGCTGCGCGGGCGGCACGGGCGCCTTCGTCGACGAGATCGCCACCGTGCTCAACGTGCCCGTCGAGCAGCTCGACGCGCTCGCCGCGCGCGGCACGGCGCTGCACAGCATCTCGGGCCGCTGCGGCGTGTACGCCAAGACGGACATCCAGCCGCTGCTCAACCAGGGCGTTCCCAAGGAGGACGTCGCGCTCTCGAGCATGCACGCCATCGCCAAGCAGACCATCGGCGGCCTGGCGCAGGGCATCGACATCGAGCCGCCCGTGATCTTCGAGGGCGGGCCGCTCACGTTCAACCCCACGCTCGTGCGCGTGTTCGCCGAGCGGCTGAGCCTCGCGCCCGCCGACGTCATCATCCCCGAGCATCCCGAGATCATGGTGGCGCTCGGCGCGGCCATCGCGGCGCGCGACTTCCCCACCAGCCAGAACCGCGCGCTCTCGCTGCAAGAGGCCGCCGCGGTGCTTGCCTCCTACAACCCCGCAGCCGACGCCGACGCGTCGCGCACGCCGCCTCTGTTCGCCACCGACGAGGAGCTCGCCGCCTTCGAGGCGCGCCACGCCGCGCCGCCCATGCGCCCGCCCGCCGCGGCTTCCGGCGACGTGCTGCGCGCCTACCTCGGCGTGGACTCGGGCTCGACCACCACCAAGCTCGTGCTCTTGGGCGAGGACGGCGAGCCGTTCGACTCCTTCTACGCCTCCAACGAGGGCGAGCCGCTCGACGTGGCGCGTGCCGCGCTCGCAAACCTGCGCGACAAGTACCGCGAACATGGCGTTGAGCTGGAGATACTCGGCGCCGGGTCAACCGGCTACGGCGAGCTCATGTTCGCGCAGGCGTTCCACTTCGACTACCACGCGGTGGAGACGGTGGCGCACGCGCGCGCCGCGCAGGCCTACCTGCCGAGCGTGAGCTTCGTGCTCGACATCGGCGGGCAGGACATGAAGGCCATCTGGATGGACCACGGCGTCATCACCGACATCCTCATGAACGAGGCGTGCTCGAGCGGCTGCGGGTCGTTCCTGGAGAACTTCGCCACCACGCTCGGCATCCCCGTGGAGGGCATCGCCGAGATGGCGTTCTCATCGAAGTCGCCTGCCGCGCTGGGAAGCCGCTGCACCGTGTTCATGAACTCGTCGGTGGTCACCGAGCAGCGCAACGGCAAGACCCCCGCCGACATCATGGCCGGGCTGTGCACCTCCATCGTCGAGAACGTGTTCACCAAGGTCATCCGCATGGCGAACCTCGACGCGCTGGGGGACGCCATCATGGTGCAGGGCGGCACGTTCGCCAACGACGCCGTGCTCGCCGCCTTCGAGCGCTACGTGGGCCGCAAGGTCACGCGCGCGCCCTACCCCGGCCTCATGGGAGCCATCGGCGTAGCCCTCCTGACGAAGGAGCACCTAGAAGAGCGCCGATCCGCCAGCGAAGCGCCGCGGAACAGCGGAAAAGCAGCTCTGCGGGTGGCTGAGCGTCCCTCGCGCGCAGATAGCGAGAAAGCAGCTCTGGAGGCTGCGGGGGAGGCCCCGCGCGCAGATTCTGCAGCGACTGAAACAGCCCAGTGGGCTGTTTCACCAAGCGAAGCCTTGCCCGAGCACGGGGCCTCCCCCGCAGCCTCCAGAGCGGACGACCCTCAACGATACAGCCCCACTTCCACCTTCATCGGCTTAGACGCGCTCGACGACTTCTCCTATGAGCAGCAAACCAACCTCATCTGCCCGTTCTGCGCCAACCACTGCAGCCGCACGCGCGTGGCCTTCGCCGACGGCACCTCGTGGGTGACCGGCAACCGCTGCCCCAAGGGCGAGGTCGTCGGCGACGCGCGCGACGAGGGCGTGCGCAAGCAGGCGCAAGCGCGCGCCGTCGCGCTCGAGCAGGTGCCCAACCTGTTCGCCCTGCGCGAGAAGCTCCTGTTCGACGACTGGTTCTACCGCGAGGTGGCGCCCGCGCGCAACCTGCGCATCGGGCTGCCGCGCGTGCTGGCCCTGTGGGACACTGCCCCGTTCTGGCGCGTGCTCTTCGCGTCGCTCGGCTTCACCCCCGTGTTCTCGCGCCCCAGCACGCGGCGCATGTACGAGGGCGGCCTGGCCGCCGTCACGTCAGACACCATCTGCTTCCCCGCCAAGCTCGTGCACGGGCACGTGCGCGACCTGGTGCGGCAGAAGGTCGACCGCATCTTCATGCCCATCATCACCACCGTCGAGCCCGAGGGCACGGCCGACACGGCCGAGAGCATGTGCGCCGTGGTGAAGGGCTACCCCATGGTCATGCGCGCCTCTGACAACCCCGAGGAGCGCTTCGGCATCCCCTTCGACACGCCGCTGTTCCACTGGTATCGGAGAACCGACCGCGACCGACAGCTCGTCGCCTACCTCAAGCGCACGTTCGACGTGGCGCCCGAGCTCGCGCGCGCCGCCATCGAGCAGGCCGACGCCGCGCTGCACGCCTTCCGCGCCACCATGTGCAACGCGGGCGAGGCGGCGCTCAAGCACGCCGAGGACGCCGGCACCTTCGCCGTGGTGCTCGCCTCGCGTCCCTACCAGAACGACCCGCTCGTGAACCACGACCTCCCGCGCATGTTCGCCGAGCAGGGCATCCCCGTGCTCACCGCCGACGCGGTCCCCGGCGTCAACGAGGTGGACCTCTCGATGAGCCGCCTGGACATCGCGAACAACTTCCACGCGCGCATGCTCTCAAGCGCGCTCATGGCGGCGCGCAGCGAGAACCTCGAGTACGCGCAGGTGGTGTCGTTCGGCTGCGGGCACGACGCCTACCTGTCCGACGAGATCATCCGCCTCATGCACGAGACGTCGGGCAAGGCGCCGCTCACCCTGAAGGTGGACGAGACCCCCATCGAGGGGCCGCTGCGCATCCGCGTGCGCTCGTTCGTGGAGACGCTCGCGCTGCGCCGCCGCCTGGGGCACGAGCTGGCGCCGCGCGCGCTGGCCGACCCCTACCCCGTGAAGTACACGCGCGCCGACCGCGCGACGCAGATGACGGTGCTCGTGCCGAACACCTCGCACGCGTTCTCCCGCATGATGGCCGCGGTGTTCGCCAAGCAGGGCGTGAACGCCGTGCCCATTGACCTGGGGCGCGAGGAGGCCATTCGCCTGGGGAAGAAGTACGTGCACAACGACATCTGCTTCCCCGCGCAGATCGTGATCGGCGAGGCGCTTGCCGCGCTCGAGAGCGGGAAGTACGACACGGACCACGTGTGCATCGGGATGGCGAAGTACGTGGGCGACTGCCGCCTCACGCATTACAGCGCGCTGCTGCGCAAGGCGCTCGACGACGCGGGGTACGCGCACGTGCCCATCCTCACGAACGACGACGAGGACGCCCATGACCTGCACCCCGGGTTCCGGCTGAGCCTGCCGTCGGCCATGCGCATCGCGTTCGCGCTGCCGTGCATCGACGTACTTGAGGAGCTGCTGCGCAAGATGCGCCCCTACGAGCTTGAGCCGGGCAGCGCCGACGCGGCGTTCGAGAAGGCGCTCGACGCGCTCATCGAGGGCATCGGCGGCGGGATCCGCGGCATGAACCGAGGCTTCCGCCGCGGCATCGAGATCATGGCGCGCGTGCGCTACGACCGCTCGCAGCCGCGGCCGCGCGTGCTCATCGTGGGCGAGTACCTGCTGAACTTCCACCCCGGCGCCAACCGCGACGTCGAGCGCTACCTCGAGCGCAACGGCTTCGAGATCATCGAGGCGCGCATGACCGACGTCATCCGCAAGACGTACTTCTACAAGCACGCGCAGGTGAAGGAGTACCACGTCGACAAGCCGCTCGGCTTCAAGCTCACCAACGCCGTCTCCGACGAGTTCTTCGAGCTGGCGCACGACAACTGCGACCGCATCGCGCGGGCGCACCCGCTCTACGAGCGCCCCGCGCGCATGCCCGAGCTGGTGCAGGCGTCCGACAGCATCGTGCACCACACGTTCGACGCGGGCGAGGGCGTGCTCATCCCCGGCGAGATCCTGCACCACGCCGCGCGCGGCTGCCGCACGTTCGTGATCCTGCAGCCGTTCGGCTGCCTGCCGAACCACGTGGTGGGGCGCGGCATCGCGAAGGCGCTCAAGCGCCGCTACCCCGAGGCGCAGATCCTGCCTCTGGACTACGACCCCGACGTGAGCTTCGCGAACGTGGAGAACCGCCTCCAGATGCTCGTGATGAGCGCCCAAGCCGGCAGGGCGTGAGGACGCGCGATCCCGAGGGGAAGTCGCCGCCGTCAGCGAGGTCGTCCTCGTGCTCCTTCAGGCGACGCGAGAACAGCGTTCTGCGGGCCGCCGCGCACGCCGCGTAGACGAGCGTGACGACGATGCCGAGGATGATGTAGAAGTGCATCCAGCAGCCCGCACGGCCCTCAGCCGGCGGGATAGCTCCGTCGCCGTCATCGACGAGCGGCGTCTGACCGCTGCCGTTGACGGTTCCGGTCGCGCCCTTGAGCGCGCCCGTGAGAGGCGCGATCGCGGGGGCAGCCGCTTCGCCAGACGTCGGCGCGCTGGGCGCGGTGCCATTCGGCGTCGTGCCGCCAGAGGCGACCGGGGCGTCGCCCGGAACGCCGGGGCTCGGCAGGGGCGTGTCAGAACCCGGAGCAGGCGCGGGCGTAGGCGCGTCAGGAGCAGGCGCCGGGGGCGGGGTCGGAACATCCGGCCCTGGTATGGGCGCGGGCGCCGGGGGCGGCGTGGGCGCATCCGGCCCCGGCGTGGGCGGCGTGGGACCCGGCGTGGGCGTGGGACCCGGCGTGGGGGGCGGCGTGGGCGCATCTGGCCCCGGCGTGGGACCCGGCGTGGGCGTGGGACCCGGCGTGGGCGCATCCGGTCCCGGCACGAACTTGGCGTAGAAGGTCGTCACGCCTTCCCAGCCGCCTTCAGGAGTGCGCGGAGCGAAGAACGCAGCGAGACCGACTTTCGCGTTCAAGCCCTCGTCACGATACCAGCCATCAAACGCATAGCCCGACCGAGGCGTTGCCGTGGAGCCTTGGGCAACGGCGCTTGCGTTCTTCGGGGCAACCCACTCCTCCGAGGGGCTGACTTCTCCGCCTGGCGTTGCATCTTCTCCGCCTGGCGTTTTCGCAACGTAGTTTATCCTACCGGTCGGCCTCCACTGCGCATAGAGAACGGTGCTCTCGTTGAGCTGGATCAGGCTTCCAGCTTCGTATCGCACGCCCGTGCCCTGAGCCTCGGTGTTCCAACCGTCGAATTCATGGTTGAGCATCGTCCACGTGCATTCTTTAACCGTAGCCTCATCTCCCGAACTATACGCTCCGCTGTCAACCACAGGCGTACCTGCTGTAGCACCATGAGGGTCATAGCTGAGCGAAACCTGATTGCTCCACAGAGCCTTGAACGTGACTTCAACTCCGTTCTTGGGATCTGCCGCATTGCCTATGTACGGCCAGAGATCGTTGACGTCCACGCTGCCGCCTGCGCCATAGGTTCGCCCGTCAACGCTCAGCTGCCAGCCATGGAATTG
The DNA here is from genome assembly GCF_011038995.1 of Adlercreutzia sp. ZJ242. Taxonomy (NCBI): domain Bacteria; kingdom Bacillati; phylum Actinomycetota; class Coriobacteriia; order Eggerthellales; family Eggerthellaceae; genus Adlercreutzia; species Adlercreutzia sp. ZJ242. The sequence goes on along the minus strand of NZ_JAAKEE010000023.1, from coordinate 28,529 downwards.
CGCGTTCTCTTTAGCAGGCTCTTCCTGGGGAAGCATGATGATGTTGCTGTTCGGATGCTCCGTAACGTTGCCATGGAAATAGCTCCTGCTATCTGCATGGCTGGACTCACCGTCAAGCTGACCGCCGTCCAGATCGTATTTCACCTTGACGGGGACGGGAGTAGCCGAGATCACAAACTGGCGATACCGGTACGACTCCTGGTCGTTCTTGCCATAGTGAAACTCTTTCGTGCAACCACGCGCTTTGGCTGAGTCGATTGCGCCCAGAAAATCCTCGAAGGGACTCAGCGTGCCTTTGTAGCGAATGTTGTCGATATCGGAATACACCCCATTCGCCCATCTCCCTGCTTCGTCACTGCTCGCCGTTGAGGAATGCCTGAACGTCGTTCCGACGCCGTATCCTTCCTTCGTCTTCACGTAAAACTCCGACCTGGTGTTTCTCTCGACGGCAAACGACTCCCCTATCTCCATCTCAGCCAGCTCGCTGCCGTTGATGCTGTAGAAGACCTGCACGTTGGAGGAGTTCTGGCCGTGGCCGTCGCTGGCGGCAAACGTGGTGAAGAACAGGTCTGCCTTTTGGGGATCCTCCACCACGGCAATTTCCTTCGCGGCTGCATAGGAGACGCCATCCAGGGCAACTCGGGCTATGACCGTGACCTCGCCGCCGGTCAGGCCGATCATCGTGCCGTCACTGGCGACAGAAGCGACGCTCGTCACGCTTGAAGCCCATTCCACCTCGGTGCTCGATGGCAGCTCGACAGGGCTGCCGCCCCTCTCAACCAAAAGGCTCAATCTAGCTTCGTTGGCGGGCCCGACGTAAATCTGGTCAGGGCCCTCGATGGAGACGGCAATCGCCTGAGGCTCGTCAACCTGAGTCTGAGCCCCCGCAGAGCGGCCGGGGCCTTGCGTTGATTCAGCGACCTGCCCTGTCTGGGGCTCGCCCGCAGCGTCCCCGCCCGCTCCGGAATCGGCGAACGCAGGGGCGTTCGCGGTTCCCAGGATGAGCACAACCGATAGGAACACCGAGAGGGCTTTGCCTTCGAGAGCTCCCTTCGAGCCTATGAGTCTCTTGAACATCTCCACCACCCTATCCCATCATCGCGACTTGCCGCCTGCCACGCGGGTTGTGACCGCGCATCTTGCGGCCTTCATTGCGCGCCTGCGCTTATGACAGGGGATGCTCAAGCCATGAGCCCCTCATAAGCTTTGCGGATGCCAAAACAGGCGCGCACACGGGTGTTTCTGCCCATCGGGCAGATTATTACAGGGGGAGGACAAAAATAAATAAGTTTAACATAGAAATGACGAAGTCGACACAAAGGGAAGGGGCAAGAGGACTGTGGCAGGGAGGAGCGGTGCGACGACGGAGAGCGCGGCGGCTCAAGGGCGGCGCGACGGCGGAAAGCGCGGGGTTCGGGAGCGGTGCGACGGCGGGAAGCGCGACGGCTCGAGCCCTGCCCTATCTCAGGGCGTACTTTGTTCGCACGCGGTCGAGCTTCTTCTTCCAGGGTACGTAGATCACCAGCAGAAACGCCACCGTGGACACCGCGTGCACCAGGTCGAACGGCAGCGCGGCGCCGTAGGTGAGCAGCGCCGCCTCCCACGTGAGGGGGTGCACGAACCCCACGAGCGTCCACGTGTTCAGCAGCGCGCCGTACAGAAGCGCCGAGAGGAAGCCGTATGCGCAGACAGCGGTGCGGCGCGGCACGCCTTCGCGCGTCTCGAACGCCCCGCGCTCAGCCAGAACGCCCGCGAGGTACCCCACGAGCCCCCATGCGTACATCTGCCAGGGCGTCCACGCGCCCTGGCCGAAGAAGAAGTTGGAGGTGAGCGCCGCGAGCGCGCCCGCCATGAAGCCGCAGCGCCGCCCGAACACCGCGCCCGCCAGGATGCAGATGGCGCTCACGGGCTTCACGTCGGGAACGGGAGCGAACAGGATGCGCCCCGCCGCCGCCAGCGCGCCGAGCACCGCCGCGGGCATGACCTGGCGCAGCGCAGGGCTTGACGCCTCCCAGCCCGCGAAGAACACGGCCAGCGCGCCCACCGCCACCGCGAAGGTGAGCAGCGCCGTCTGGTCGAGCTGGAAGAAGGCGGCGAGCGCCAGCGCCACGGGGACGCAGGCGAGCACGACCGGCTCGAGCGCGACGAGCACGCGCGCCCTCATGCGCGGGGGCCTTTCGCGGCAGCCTCAGACGGGATCGCGGAGCATGGGGCGGTAGGAGGCGCGACATCGGGCGCGGCGGAGCCAGGCGCGGCAGAACGCGCCTGGACCGCCCGGTTCGCCTCTTCCGCGTCCCAGAGCTGCGTGAACCGGTCGGGCTGCGGGCGGTAGAACAGGTTCTCGCGGCAGAACGCGCGCGCGGGCTGGCTGCATGCCACCTCGCCGTCGAAGAGCATCGTCATGTCATCGGCCACGCGCGAGGCGAACGCCAGGTCGTGCGTCACCAGCACCACCTGGCACCCCTCGGCGCGCAGCTCGAGCAGCGCGCGCGCCACCTCGCGCTTCGAGGGCGCGTCGAGGCCCTTGGTGGGCTCGTCGAGCAGCAGAAGGCGCGGGCGCGTGAGCATGAGCTTCGCCAGCGCGATCTTCTGCTGCTGCCCGCCGCTCACGTCGAAGGGGTGCCTGTCCGCGAGCTCCCCAATCCCCATGCGCGCCATGACCGCGTCGACCTCCGCGCGGCCATAACCCACGCCGTGCGCCCATTCGCCCAGCTCATCGCGGACTGTGTCGCACACCAGCAGCGCCTGGGGGTCTTGCGGAAGCAGCACCTGCTCGCGGCGCAGGGCGTTGCGCACGCGCCCGCGCTCAGGCGAAAGCACGCCCGCGAGCACGCGCAGCACCGTGGACTTCCCGCAGCCGTTGCCGCCCACGACGGCGTGGATGCCCGGGCGCGAGAGGTCGAGGTCCATGTTGCGCAGGACCCACGCGGCGTCGCGCGCATAGCGGAAGAACGCGCCCTCGAGCGTGAGCGGGGCGGCGGGGGCGGGTTCGGGGCCGAACGTGCGGCGGAGCGGGAGCGCGAAGGCGGGGCGCAGGGCGCGGGACGTGCGAGGGGGGCGCGAGGCACCGGAGCCGCGCTCTGGCGCAAGCGCTTCCGCACCCTCCGCCTCCGCACCCCAAACGGGCGCCTCATCTTCCCTAATCCGCAGGTCATCGAGGATGCAGGGCAGCACGCGCCCGCCCTCCACGCGCGCGGCGCACGTGACGTAGTCGACCATCGCCTCGGGGCTGTGCGTGGCCACCACCACCGTGATGCCCAGCTCGCGGTTCACGCGGAAGAGCGCGTGCAGGAAGCTGCGCTGCGCCACGGGGTCGAGCTGCGCGGTGGGCTCGTCGAGCAGCAGCAGGCGCGGGCGCAGCGCGAGCACCGCCGCCAGGTTCAGCAGCTGCTTCTGCCCGCCCGACAGCGTGGACACCTCCCGCCGAAACCACGGCTCCATGCCGAAGAAGTGCGCCACCTCGGCCACGCGGCGGCGCATCGTGTCCTGGTCGAGCCCTTCGTTCTCCAGCCCGAACGCCAGCTCGTGCCACACCGTGTCGCACACGATCTGGTTGTCGGGGCTTTGGAACACATACCCCACGTGCGGCGCGCGCCCGCCCGCGGCCACCTCCTCGCCGAATGCGCGCACCGCGCCCGCGCGTGCGCCCGCCGGCGCTATCTCGGGCTTCGCGCAGCGCAGAAGCGTGGTCTTGCCTGAACCCGTGTTGCCCACGAGCAGGGCAAACGCGCCCTGGGGCACCGCCCAGTCCGCGTCCTTGAGCGCGGGTGCGGCAGCGCCCGCGTACGTGAAGCCGAAGCGTTCGTAAGTCAGCGCATCCATCGCAGGCGGTCTCCTAGGACGACGAGGCACGGCAGGAAGAAGTACAGCGCGTAGGGCACATATCCCCACCACAGCGTGGGCGTGCTCAGGGAGGGGTAGAAGCGGTACTGCGACGTGGCCGCCCACGCGCAGGCGGCGCACGCCGCGCCGAGGCCGAGGACCACGGCGAGCGCGAGGGCGTCGGCGCGCGCGAAGCGCTGCCGGCGGTAGGTGGTGCGGGTGCGCCCGCTCGCCCACCCGCGGCTGCGCATGGCGTCGGCCGTCTCGAGGGAGTCCTCCATCCCCCACCCCACGAGGGCGGAGGCGACGCGCGCGCCCTCGCGCAGCCGCGCGGCTTTGCCGGACGCGGCGGTTGGGCGCGGGGCGGCTGAGCGCGGGGCTCGGGGGACGCTTTCGCCGACGGCTTCGTTTGCGCGTGCGCGCTGCGCGCGTTGGTGCGCGCCCGCAGTTGGGCTTTCGCCCGCTTCCGCATGTGGAAGCTCGCTTGCGCATGCATACGAGACGCTCCGGCGCGCCGCCGTGCATGCCCCCTGGACGGCGCTGATCTCGCGGCCCTGCCGCACGAAGCGCGGGATGAGGCGCATGCACATCGACGTCATGAGCGCCACCGTGGGCAGGCGGTTGCCCAGCACGCCCGTCACCTTGTCGGACGTGAGCACGCACGCCGCGTTGGAGAACTCGACCATGACGGCCATGAGCAGCGCGCCCATGCAGAGGCCGTACGCGAAGCTCTCGAGGTACACGGCGCGCACGCCGATGCGGAAGAGCTCCGTGGAGCCCATCGGGGAGAAGAGCGGGTTGGCGAGCGCGACGAGCACCAGCATCGGAACCTGCCACAGCGCGGCGCGCGCCACCTGGCGGCCGCCGCGCAGGCACGCGCCCAGGCAGACTGCCGACGCAAGCGCGAACGCCACGAGCACCGGCTGGAAGGCGGCCATGGTGAGCACGAGCGCGATGGCAGCATAGGCCACCGCCACCGTGGGGTGCAGCGCGTCGAAGGCGCTCGCGGCAAAGGAGCGGGGGCCTTCGTCGGGAAGGCCCCCCTGCCCTTCGCTGCACGCGCCTTGCACATCTGGGGTGCCGGCGGAGCTGCTGGCGCCTTGCGCATCCGGGGCGCCGTCGAAGTCGCTGGCGCCTTGCGCTTCTTGGGTGCCGCCGAAGCCGCCGGAATCGCTGACGCCTGCGCGGCTATGGGTTTCGCCGTGGGTCATCTCGACTAGACGACGTAGTACCAGCGGACGGAATCGCCTGATGAGAGCACGTATCCGCCCGCGGGGACCATCGGCGTGGAGCCGTTGACTGAGTACATCCAGCCGCTTCCCGCGCTGACCTGCTTCTCGGCAAGCCCGTTGACGGCCGTCACGTAGGAGCTTGAGCCGCTCACGGACACGCCTGACGCGCACAGGGCGTCGTACGCCGTCGCGCCCTCACGCAGGCTCACCGACGTGGAGGCCATGCAGCCGGGGTAGCCCGCGCTCGCGGCCTTGGAGCTGTCGACGTAGACCGACACCGTGATGGTGGCGGGAGCGGGTGCGGGTGCGGAAGGCGTGGCGGCGGGAGCGGAAGCGCCCGGGGCGCCCGACGTACCCGCGCCACCCGATGCCGCCGCGCCGCCCGCAGCGGCGCCCGCGACAGCATCGCCGCCAGAGGCAGCGTCGGCCGAGCCGGCGCCGCCGTCGGCAGAGCCCTCAGCGGAAGCGTCTGCGGAGGATTCGCCGCCAGCTGCGGCCTCGGAAGAATCGCCCGACCCCGCCGCGCCGCCTTCGCCAGCGCCCTCAGCTGGGTCGGCCTGCTGGCTTTGCGATGACCCCTGCGCTGCGGGCCCGCTTTCGACAACCGAGCTCGGAGAGCCGAACGCGAACACGCACGCTGCGACGACCAGCACCAACGCCGCGCAAAGCGCCCCGATGACAACGGGCCGCCTGCTTCGCGTAGAAGCGGGCGCGGCGGCGGTTGCAAGCTCATCGGCCTCTGTCCCCGCAGCGCACGCAGGAATCACCCGCGTATCAGAGCCCGCCGCAGCGTCAGCACGAGGCGCCCCCGACTCATTGCCGAGGGCGCCGTTCTCTTTTTTCTGATCGAGGTCAACCATGCTCTTCGCCTAGCGGACCACGGCGTCTTGCGCCGCGCGCGACGCCCTGCGGCGGGCGGTCACCGCGCAGGCGAGCGCGCCGAGCAAAGCAGCTGCGACCACGCCAGCCGAAGCCCCCGCGTCATCTCCCGTCTGAGCCAAAGCGCTCCCGGAAGGAGCTTGGGAGCCCTGAGTCGTCTGACCAGCAGCGGGATCCTGCGGATTCGGCACGCTCGGAAGCGCCGCCTCGCCCTTGGCAGCTTGGGTGTACACGTTGTAGGCAGCCCCCGTGTTCTTCAGCCCCTGATAGGCCACAAGAGCCATGAAGCCCTGCTGGTCGGCAAGTTTCTGCGAGTACCCCTGGGGGATCACGAAGCCCGTAAGGTCTTCGTTGGCGCTCGCCAGCAGGGCCTTGAGGGGCGTGCTGCCCGTTGTGGTGGCCCACGCCTCACCAGCAGGGTCAACGCCCGCCGCGCAGAGCGCGATGACGGCGACGGCCGTCGAGTTCACGTTCCCGAACCCGCCGTCATCCTGCTGCAGGGAGCGCATGGAGCCCAAAGCATGCGACAACATGTCGCTCGCAAGGGGATTGCCCTGGTAGGCGGCAAGGGCAGGGACGACCATGGCCGTTGTGTCAACGCCCCAACTTGAAGCGAAGCCGCCGCCTGCCTCCTGGGACAGGGCCAGCTTGTCAAGCAGAGCCTGCGCAGAGTTGACAGCGGAAGCGGGCACCTCATACGGCCCCGCTGCATACGCCATCAGCGTGAAGGCGGCGCTCGTCGGGTACGAGTCAACGGCAGAAGCCGTGTCAGCCAACTTCGCCACCAGGTCAATCGTGCCCGTGGCCGCAGGAACCTTCGTGGCGTCAACACCCAGCGCCGTCAACACGAGGATGCTGCGCTGCAGGTTGTAACCGTCAGGCTTGTCGTAGCTCGCCTGCGCCTCGGCGATGACCGCGTCCTTGTTGGCAGTCGAAGCCTGACCCGCAGCAGCGATCGACAGCGCGTTCCAGTCGCTCACGTTAGACTCGCTCGGACCGCCAGCGCCGGCGCATCCTGCCGTGAGGCTGACGAACAGCGTGCGGTGGACGCCCTCCAGATCGGCGTCGAGGGCGCTCGCGTCAACCTTAGCCGTCGAGGGGCTCGGCGTCACAGCCTCTTCGCCCTGGGCCGATCCCTGCGCCTTCTTGGCTACCTTGGCCAATGCCACCCACTGGTCCTTGGTAGGCTGGATGTCAGAAACGTTGGCGCACCACGCGAGCTGGTACGCCTTTCCCACCTCGAGGGCCATGTCGCGGGAGACGGCGGTTGCGTTGTCGCCGTCGACGCCGCTCATCCAGAAGCCGTCAGAGCCGGCGATCACCGTTCCGTCGGCCGTCGTCACGGAGCTGAGGTAGTAGTTCTCACCGTCAGACGTGCTGCCGAACTCGTAGCCCTTTATAAGCCCAGCTTGCTGCGCCGCCTTGAACAAATCGTCGACCTTTGCATCTTTCGCAAGCGAGAACTTTCCGTTCACAACGGGAAGTGCAGCCATTTTCCCATTGCTGTCATAGCCGACGCCCTTGACCAGCGAAAGCGTCACCGTGCTCGCGTTCTGGGCGGCAGCGCCAACCTCTTTGGCGTTGGCAGCCAGCGCCGTCCACTGCTCTTTGGTGGGCTGGATGTCTGAAACATTAGCGCACCACGCGAGCTGGTACGCCTTGCCCGCCTCGAGGGCTATGTCGCGGGAGACGGCGGTTGCGTTGTCGCCGTCGACGCCGCTCATCCAGTAACCGTCGGAGCCGGCGATCGCCGTACCGTCGGCCGTTGTCACGGAGCTGAGGTAGTAATTCTCACCGTCAAACGTGTTGCCGAACTCGTAGCCCTTTATAAGCCCGGCCTGCTGCGCCGCCTTGAACAGATCATCGATCGTCGCGTTCTTCTCGAAATCAAAAGAGGCGTTGACCACGGGCGCGACATCGCCCCATAAAGGAACGCCCTTGACTATCGTGAGCGTTGCGGTGTCTGCCGTTTGCTCGGATGCCGCGGGGGCCGCGGGATCTTCCGCTGCCCATGCCGGGATGGCGGGCATGAGGCCCGCGCACAGCACGAGCGCCATGAGCGCCGCCAGCAATCTTGTCGTGAGTTTTGCGCCAGACCCCGCAGGGGGCGCGAGTTTCGTTCCAACCATGTGTCGGAATCTCCTTCCAGGGCTCGATTCGATGGATGGGCATTCCGACTTCGCCTCACTTGGGCAGATCCACATGCCTGCGATCTCGCGTCAAGCCGCCGCCCTCGCGCCTGCGCACCCCTGCGACCAGGGGCAACGCGTCACGCGCGGCAACGCTCTTGCGAGCCTTCTGCCCATCGGCGTTTACGGTTACTGGTATAGCGAGGGATTCGCACCCTCATTCCCCCAAGCTCACCCGACCTCGAGCAAGCTCGCGCCCCACCGGCGCAACCATCAGTGCCAATACGCAGGCCATTGTAGCACCGCCTGACCGCCAGGCGCGCGGGAGGATGGAGACGTCGAACTGGAACTCGTCAAAGGAGCACGTCGCAGACAACCCCCACGCGAAACCATCTCGAGCCGATCATCGAGAATGCTCGCCAGCGTAAACGCCATGACGTCGTAATCGCAGTGGATCGCCGACGACCCGACGACGTTACCGACAACGATGTTTTTCCATCCACCCCTCAAGTGATTCTGGATGAAACGAGGCCGTTATCGGCGATTTCCCAGGAAAAGTGGCTGCAAAAGGCGCGTTGTCGGTGGTTTTCGGGGCCTAAAGCACCGACAACGGGCCTTTTCCATCCAGCTTTCCAAAACCGTGGATGCAAAAAGGGCGTTGTCGGTGCCCAGGATGGAAAGGGGGCGTTGTCGGTTGCTCAAGTCCCATGGGTTCGAAAAGGCCGTGTCGCTGCTCGCAGGCAGCGAGGATGTTGAGCCCGAGCGCAGGCGGGCAGCTGACACAATAACTGGCGATATCGCCCGAGTTGATTGCTGTGATACATTAATCTTGACGCCAGCCCATCAACCTGAGGAGCGCCCATGCAGCCCGATTCCGAACCTCTTCGCGACCCCGCGCCCCCTGACTCCGAGTCCTTTCGCGACCTTGCGCAACCCAACTCCAAGCCTCTCCGCGATCCCGCGCTCCCCTTCTTCGCCAACCGGGGCTGCCCGTACTTCCCCTGCCACGAGGGCGTCGACCCTGATGACTTCAACTGCCTGTTCTGCTTCTGCCCGCTTTACGCGCTCGGCTCGTCATGCGGCGGGCGCTTCGCCTACGTCGGCGACGGCGTGAAGGACTGCTCCGGCTGCTCGCTCCCCCACGAGGGCTCCAACGGCAACGCCCTCGTGAGCGCCCGCTTCACCGAGCTCGCAGAGCTCGCCAAACCCTCACGAGGCGATCTGCCCAGCGTTAAATGAGCGCGTTCATCATGATCGCGCTCATTTAACGGAGGTCCTCCGTTCGCCAGCAGGAAAGCGAAGCTCGCGCGCCCGTAGCCCCGCGCGCCTTACAGCCCCGCGCGCACCCCCTCCCCCCGTTAACGCAAAGTTGACGGAATAGGGTGCCCTTCGCGCTGACGGGCGCGGCGATGTATGGTAGTGTAGATTCGCTTTACCCTTGCATTTCAAACCACACCTTGGAGAGAGACATGCCCCAGCCCGACGATCGCAAGACCGCCATAGCCCCTGACGAGAAGCAGGTCAACCTGCTCGACCTCGACGAGCCCGCATCTGCGCCCGCGCCGGGCGGCCGCGCGCCCAAGGCCCCTTCCGAGAAGACGCCGCTGGGCCTGAAGATCTTCGGCGTGCTCAACATCGTCGGCGGCCTGCTCCTCATCCCCGAGATCGTGCTCATGCTTCTCGTGGTGGGCACCGTGTTCAGCGAGGGCGGCTTCAGCGAGGACTCCATGATCACGCAGGTGCTCTACGTGGTGCTGGTGGTCTGCGTGGCCGTCACCGTGGTCGCGTTCGTGATCCTGGGCCTCCGCCTGGTGCTCAACAAGCGCCGCGGCGCGCGGCAGACTGCCGAGTTCATCATCGTGCTGCTGATCACCGACTTTCTGTGCAACCTCATGCTGTTCGGGATCAGCGTCGACCTGCTGGCGTTCGTGGTGGCGGGCGTGGTGCTCGTCGCCATGCTCACCTACATCGACCCCACGCTCTCCGAGGAGCGCGAGCTGCAGCGCAAGCTGCGCGACATGGAGACGCGCGAGGATGCCGAAGAGGGCACCCTCGGCCTCGACGAGACGGGTCGCGGGTTCATCGCGCTCGACTTCTTCAACCTGTTCTGGATCTTCGTGATCGCCTGCGTGCTGGGCGACCTCATCGAGACCGTCTACCACATCGTCATCGTGGACCCCGGCCACTACCAGGTGCGCGCCGGCATGCTGTGGGGGCCGTTCTCGCCCATCTACGGCTTCGGCGCCGTGCTCATGACGATAGCGCTCAACCGCTTCCACAAGGCGAACATCCTCGTGGTCTTCCTGGTCAGCGCCGTGATCGGCGGTGCGTTCGAGTACGCCGTCAGCTGGTTTCTGCAGTTCGCCTTCGGCGTCACCGCATGGGACTACACCGGCACGTTCCTGAGCATCGGCGGGCGCACCAACTTCATGTTCATGTGCATGTGGGGCGTGCTCGGCGTGATGTGGATCAAGCTGCTCCTGCCCGTCATGCTGCGCGTCGTGAACCTCATCCCCTGGCGGTGGCGCTACTCGCTGACCGCCGTGTGCGCCGCGCTCATGATCTTCAACGGCGCCATGACGCTCATATCGCTCGACTGCTGGTACAGCCGCCTGGCCGGCCTGCCGAACGACAACGCGCTCATGGAGTTCTGCGCCGAGCACTTCGACAACGACTGGATGGCCGAGCGCTTCCAGAGTATGTCCATCGACCCGAGCAACTCCACCCGCGCGAACTAGCGCCCGCGAAGGGGCTTTGCCCCCCCTTGCCCTCTTCGCATCCGCAGCGTATACTTGTTTTTATACTTGCCTCGGGGAAAGGACGTGCCATGGCGCAGCTTTCGCTCTACCTTGACGAGCCGACCTTGTCCGTGCTCAAGTCAAACGCAAGCAGGGAAAAGCTCTCCCTGTCGAAGATGGCCCAGAAGTCGATCCGCTCCTATTCGTCGCATCAGTGGCCAGCAGGGTTCTGGAACCTGTACGGCGCTGTCGATGACGAGACGTTTTGCGAGCCAGAAGAGCTCGCCTGGGGGCTTGACGCGCCACGCGCGCAGCTCTGACGGCGGGAGGGCTTGCCATGTATATGCTTGACACCAACATCTGCGTCGACTTTCTGAGGGGCCGGCTCCCTTACGCCCTGAAGATGCTTCGCGAAAGCGACCCGCAGCTGTTCAAGGTCCCCGCGATGGTGGAGGCAGAGCTGCGCCTCGGCGCATGCAAGAGCGCCCATCCCATGAAGAACCGACAGGCCGTCGAGCAGTTCCTCGCAGCGTTCGACGTCATTCCGTTCTGCTCGCTCTGCGCAGGCGCCTATGCCCGCGTCCGCGCCGACCTCGAGAGGAAGGGGCTGGTCATCGGCCCGAACGACCTCGTCATCGCCGCAACGGCGCTCGCCCATGACGCCGTCCTGGTGACGAACAACTGCCGAGAGTTCATGCGCGTAGAGGGCCTGCAGATAGAGGCCTGGGAGGAGGTCAGCTTCTGAGCTTCTTCTCGAGAACGGCGAGGCGCTTCTTCACGAAGGCGTCCACCTCTTCGCGGTCCATCTTGAGCGCCACGGCCAGCTCGTCGTAGAGCAGGCTCTCGGCGAGGTCGTGGAACTTCTTGTCGACCGCGGTGGTGCGCCTGCCGGCGTCCTCGCGCTCGCGCGTGCGCTCGTAGGCCGACTTGATGACGGGGATGAGGTCGCGCGCGTCGTTCGACTTCAGGCGGCGCTCGTACTCCTCCTTCACCTGGCGCTCGACCAGGGAGAGCGTGGTGCCGTGCGCATGAAGGATGGACTCGTCGATGGTCCCCGCGTCGAGGATGGAGTCGATGAGCTCGTAGGCCGCGTCCTCCTCCATCGGCGCGCGCATGACCGGCGGCACCGCATCGTCGATTGCCACGTACAGCTTGAGCGACTTCTCGAACAGCGTGTGCAGCTCGAAGTAATCACGCCCCTCGAAGTACGCCTCGCGCACGCGAGCGATGATGCAGACATGATGTCGATAGACGACGGTATCGCCAACAGCGAACATGCAAGCCCCCTCAGATGAGATCCACAAAAACCCGCACGCATGGAGCGAAAGCGGGGCTTGATCCCATTGTACCTGATCAAAGCTAAGAAAGCCGCCCACCGTTTCGGCGGGCGGCTTTCGGTGGCACGTTATGACGCGCGAAGGGAACCAGGGGGGCCGCACGGCTTGACGCAGGTGGCTGCCGCCGATCCGCGGCTCGCGACAGCCGACAGCTCGCCAGAGCTGGCGGGCGGGGCTGTCCGTTCGCCGCAGCCGACGGCGGCTGCCGGGGCATCTCGTAGCCGGCGGCGGCTACCGGGGCATCTCGTAGCCGGCGGCGCGGTACGCCTCGGTCGTCCACTCATGCGCATAGCGGCCGACCCAGTGACCCACGGCGCGGAGCACCACCACGTGGGCGATCATGCTGATGCCGACGCTCACGAGGACCAGCGCCACGAACAGGAGCACGCCCACGATGCCGAGCGCGCCGAACAGCGCCAGAGCGCCGTTCGCCACATCCGCCGACACCGCGAGAGAGGCAGGCAGGGCAACGCCGAGCGCCAGGAACACCGAGCCGATGGAGACCAGCGCCGCGACGACGACGCCCGCCACGAGCGAGGGCCCGATGACCGCGACCGCAAGCCCCGTCCAGTTGCGCTTGAGCACGTTCCACGCCTCGCCGATCCTGAATCCCTCGCCGAGCTGCTGCATGATGGCCATGCGCGTGGCGCACAGGCTCGCGAACATCGACACGCCGATCGCTATCGCGAGGGAAGCCAGCCACCCGAGCAGCGGCACGAGGGCCACGATGCCCGCAACGAGGCCGCCCACCAGGTTGAACACAAACATGATGACGAAGCAGTAGAAGCCGATCTCGAAGTTCTTGCCGTTCACCACGCTCTTCGGCATGGCGGTCCTGCCGCCGAAGGGCACCTCGCGCGACCAGTTGAGCGCGTAGCCTTCCACCGTGAAGTTGAGGATGGGCACGCAGCCCACGAGGCCCAGGAACATCATGCGCTTGAACCAGCCGTCCGTCGCACGGATGTCAGCCATCGCCGCCGACACGCAGCCCACGGGGTACACCGGCTGCGCCTGGGGCTGGGGCTGAGGTTGGGGCTGGGGCGCGGGGGCCGCGTAGGGCTGGGCGGGAGCGCCGTAGGGGTTGGCGCCCGGAGCAGCGTAGGGCTGCTGAGCCTGAGGAGCGCCCGAGGGGTCTGCGGCAGGCTGCGCGCCCGCCTGCGCCACGTCCTCGGGCGGGACGTTCCCCACCGTCACCACCACCGGATCATGCGGGCTGCCCTCGCCCGCCAGCGACTGTCCGCAAAGCGGGCAGAACGCCGCATTCTCGGGGACTTCCCCGCCACAAGCTGTGCATTTCATAAGACCGCTCCTTCTGCCCGAAGGCGTAACGTCAAACATTCCCTCTATTCTACACGCCCGCATGCATGCGCAACTAGCGCGAGCGCCTATTCGTTACACGGCGATTCATGACTTCCTCGCGGCGCAGGCGCTCCGCCCGCACCTCGCTCGGTCGCGGCGACCTGCGCGTGCGCCCCGCGCCCGAGCCCGCACCCGCGCTCGCAGCCCCTTCCGCGCCCGAGCCCGCAGCCGCGTTCGCGCCCGAACCCGGGTCCGCACCCGCGCCCGCATCCGCAGCCGGGTGCAGCGGGCCGGCCGGCTCGTTCACCACGCGGCGGCCCTGCGCTAGGTCGCGCCGGATGCGGAAGTACTCCCACACCAGAAGCACGAGCAGGATGGACATCACGATCAGGTAGCTCAGGACGGCGCCGGGCAGCCCCGTGAACGACACGAGCAGCAAGGGGATGAGCAGCGAGAAGCCGAACGTCACCACGTAGAGCGCGGTGACGTCGCGCTGGCGGCGCATGACCGTGATGACCTGGTACAGAAAGTCGATGGCCGCCGTCACGCCGCCCGCCACGATCATCACGTAGAGCAGGTTGCGCATCGGCTCGAAGTCGATGCCGTACAGAAAGCTCAGCAGCGGCACGCCCACCCACGCCATGACGACGAGAAACCCCGCCGTCAGCGCCACGACGAACAGCAGGATGCCGACCGAGATCATGTCGAACTGGCGGTGCTTCGAGTTGTCCTGCCACACGCCCGCCATGCGCACGAGCAGCGGCTTGTACGCCAGCTGCGCCGTGATGAGGATGCTCTGCGCGGGGAAGTACAGCGCGTTGTAGAACAGCTGGTTGTCGTAGGAGAGCGCGCCCTCCATGACGAACTTCGGCATGGAGTCGATGAGGTTGAACAGAAACAGCCCGACGAACAGGGGCGCCGTGTTCTTGAACAGCACGAATATGCTCGACGCGCTCGCACGGCGCGATCGCGGCGTCTCGAGCAGCGTGAGCGGGTAGGTGATGATGACGAACGACACCGCGGCCGCGACGGCCATGGCGACGCTGGCCACCGCGGCGTCGCGCGTGATCAGAAGCGCGACGGCGAAGGCGAGCAGCGCCAGGATCGAGCGGAACGCCTGCGAGATGCCCGCCAGGTAGAGCTTGTCAACCTGCTGGAGGCGCCCCTCGTACACGTCGGCGAGGCCGTCGACCATCTTGTAGGCGAAGATGCCCATGCAGATGTTGAACATCTCGGCGCCGTAGCCGCGGAGGTTGCAGTACGCGATGCCCACCGCCACCATGATCGCGCAGGTGATCCAGCGGTTGATCTGGTAGTCGTTGAACGAGTGCGCCTCGTCGATGTCGGAGATCTGGTAGGTGCGCACGCCGAAGTTCGCCAGGAACATGAGCAGCAGGCCCACGGCGAACGCCATGGACACCATGCCGGCCTGCTCGGCGCCCACCAGCTGGGTGGCGATCATGGTGACCGCCGGGAACACCACGCCCCACGCGGTGGCGCCCACGGTGTTCCACACGAAGTCGCGCGTGGTGCGGTGGGCCGCGTACTCCTCGTCCTGGCCCGAGAGGCCGCCTTCCTTCACCGCGCCCATGACGCGGTCGAACCAGCGGTTCGCCACGCGCGCGATGGGTCCCTGGCGGCGCTCCCCCTTCGACAGCTTCTCCAATATATGCGGCTTCTGCGGCGACATGCGGCGGGGTTTTGTCCTCCTTGGGGGATGCGTGTTTCAGCTGAAAGTATAGTTGCCCGCGCGTCAGCCTCCGCCTTCAACACAGACGGCCCACAAAACCACCGCGCGAAAAGGCTTTGCAACGAGGCCCCGTTGAGGCTAGTATTCTCAGTGAGCGCAAAAGCGCGCCCTTGATCTGCGGCAGGACTGCGCGCCCCGCGGACCCGAAAGGACCCAGCATGAGCGGATTCGTTCCCAGCACCGGCAAGCCCCAGCAGCCCTCGAAGGGCGTGCGCATCGCCAAGCGCGCGGCCATCGCGGTGCTCGTCGTCGCGTGCATGGCCGCTCTGGCCTGGGTGGCCGTCAACGTGGCCTTCAAAGCCGTCGACTCGTCGCTGCAGAAGAAGCAGGTCACCTCGCTGTCCGAGCGCACGGCCCTCACCAACCTCTCGGCCTCGCTCACCACCGCGCCCGACCTGACCGGCTTCGCCTACGTCGACACGGCGAACCTGATCGGGCCGCGCATCGAGAACATCGTCGTAGGCGAGGTCGTGGAGGGCAAGTCCGGGGCCGACGAAGAGGCTACCCGCACCGTGTCCGCATCGGCCAACTACCGCAACAGCAGCATCGAGGTGGTTGTTCCCGTCACGCAGCCCTACGCCTTCGACAACGACGAGAGCACCTGGGTCGCCGGGGAGGTCACGCTCGGGCAGCCCGTCGTGTCGCCCCTGCGCGCGCCGAGCACCGCCGCCATCGAAGCCGCGCTGCCCGAGCTTCTGCGCGCGTACGACGCCTCGCTGGCCGACCGATTCGCCGAATGCAGCGTCTACGTGAGCTCGAACATGGACGAGAAGGGCGGCACCGCCACGGCAACGCTGAGCAAGACCGAGAAGAACAAGCTCGTCACCTGCGACGTCAACCTGAGCGCCACCTGGTCGGCCTCGACGGGCTGGCAGCTGGCCGTCACGTCGACCGGCAAGGTCACGACGAGCGAGGCAAGCGCGAGCAACGACCCCGGCACCGCCACCATGTCGCTGGAGTGCACGTCGGGAGAGCTGGTGGAGCTCACGGGGACCATCGAGTCGATCGACGGCGTCATCGTGCTGCGCACCGACGAGACCATCTACGTGAGCATCGACGGCAAGGGCGTGACCACGAACCGCTTCTGCCTCACCTCGGCCTCCGATGACCGCGAGGTGAGCATCGGCGCGCGCGTGACCCTGCAGGGCACCATCTCCGCCGGCGGCTCGATCAGCCAGGCCCCCGTGACGATAGCCGTGACCGACATCAAGTAAAAGTCCGGGGCACGTCCCATTACCTCGGACTCCCTGTCGTCCTGAACGGCGCCCCTCCCCTTAGTCATCCCGAGCGGAGCACCCGAAGGGCGCGCAGTCGAAGCATCTGCCCCCCAAGCACGGCGCGCCAACCTACCGATCTACCGACCTAGCGCCCCTGTCCCCAACACCCCATCTGACGCCTCCTTTCCTCCCTCACCAAGGGATTGTTATGATCATTTAGTAGTATCTGTCCAATATTAAGTATTGAAATTATATAAATTAATCTTATACTTGATTCTGTCTTTTCATCCCATGGAACAGGAGAAGGAACATGGAACTCAATCTTGATCGCCGCCAGTTCATCGTGGGCGGCAGCGTCATCGCAGCCGGTGCTGTCATGGCGGGCATGACGGGCTGCTCCTCAAGCAACGGCAGCGGCAGCTCGGCAGCGAGCAGCGCCGCCACCGAAGAAGTAGCCGCACCCGAGAAGCTCGTCTTCGCCTGGGAGCCAGGTGCCTCCGAAGGCAAGTACGAGAACATGCGCGACCTCATGGCTGAGTCCATCAGCGAGGGTGCGGGCGTGCCATGCGAAACCATGACCACCACCGACTACAATGTGTGCATCGAGTCCGTGAACTCCGGCAAGGCGCACTACGCGTCACTCGGCGCCAAGGAGTACGTGGAGCTGCACAAGAAGAACCCGAAGGTCGAGGTGGCCTGGGTGCTCTCCGACGGCGAAGGCGAGCTGAACCCCGTGTCCTACCACTCCCAGGTGCTCGTGCTCGAGGACAACTCCGAACAGTACAAGCAAGCCGACGGCTCCTACAAGCTCACGAAGGAGCAGCTCGAGGGCCAGAACTACTCGTGGGTCGAGCTGTCCTCCACCTCCGGCTTCGTCATCCCGTCCATCTCCATGGCCAAGGAGTTTGGCATCGAGAACCCCGACGACCTGGGCGAGTCCGGCAAGTTCTTCGACACGGTGTACTTCGGGGGCAGTCACGCCAACGCCATGCTCAACGTGCTCATCGGCGACGCCGGCTTCTGCTCGGTCGACGACACCGGCCTGGCTGCGTACTATAACGTCATCGAGGGCGAGAACGGCGAGCTCGGCGCCTTGTACGAGGTCAAGGCAGGCCTCGAGGCCCCATTCGACGAGTATGAGGGCACCAAGCTGCGCGTCGTGACCACCTATCCCGTGCCGGCCGTCCCGTTCGTCGTGAACACCGAGTTCGTCCCGGCCGACATGAACGAGGCCGTCATCGAGTACATGGGCTCCGAGGCCGTCTACAACAACCCCGAGCTGTTCAAGGACCCCTCCGACAAGGATACCGTCACCAAGTACAAGCAGACCACCGGCAAGGTTCGCTTCATCCCGGCACCTGACAGCTACTACGACGACTTCCGCAAGATGATCGGCGAGGAGTAAGCCTTCCCTCCCCTTTCCCCTGCCCCCGAACGACCGACCGCTGACCAAAGGAGAACGGCCCCGTGAGCACTGCGGACCTCCTGCGCATCACCAACCTCTCGAAGAGCTACGACGGCTCGACGAAGGCGCTTGACGGGGCCTCCCTCTCCCTGAGGCGCGGGGAGTTCGTCTCCATCATCGGAAGCTCGGGGGCGGGGAAGTCGACGCTTCTGCGCTGCGTCAACCGCCTGATCGACCCTACGGAGGGGTCGATCCTGTTCGACGGCACCGAGGTGTGCGGGCTGCGCGGCCGCAAGCTGCGCGGGCTGCGCCGCCGCATCTCCATGGTGTTCCAGCACTACAACCTGGTGCACCGCTCAACCGCCATCGAGAACGTCCTTCAGGGGCGTCTTGGCTACAAGAACTCCCTGGCAGGCGCTCTCAGCCTGTTCTCCGAGGAAGAGAAGCGCAACGCCTTCGAGGCGCTCGAGCAAGTGGGGCTCGGCTGCTGCGCCTACATGCGCGCCGACCAGCTCTCCGGCGGGCAGAAGCAGCGCGTGGGCATCGCGCGCGCCCTCGTTCAGGACCCGCTGCTCATCTTGGCCGACGAGCCCATCGCCAGCCTCGACCCCATAAGCAGCCGCACCGTCATGGAGCACCTCCGCTGGGCAGCCGACGAGAAGGGCATCGCGTGCCTGGTGAGCCTCCACCAGGTGGAGTACGCGCAGCAGTTCTCCGACCGCGTCATCGGCATCTCGGGCGGCAAGATCGTGTTCGACGGCGTCCCGGCCGAGCTCACGCCGGCCAAGATCGCCGAGATCTACGGCGAAGACAACCCGAACGCCCCTTTCGCGGAGTGCTGCTAGATGGCCCGGCTGAGAGGGACGCGCCGCAACGAGCTCGCCGACGCCGCCGAGGACGCGGCGGCTGCCGAGAAAGGCGCCTGCGAGGCTCGCATGAGCGCGAGCTTCTTCCCCAAGAAGTACGCCTCGTGGGTGGGCATCCTCGCCGCCTTCCTCCTCATGGGCTTCTTCGCGAGCGACTACATCGGGTTCAACCCCATCGCCGCCGCGCTCGACTTCCCCGGCGGCTTCATATGGTTCCTGCAGGAGTTCGCACCCAACGAGAAGTCCCTCGAGCAGCTCCCGCGCATCGCGAATGCGCTGCTCACCACCATCCTCGACGCCATCGCCGCCGGCACGCTGGCAGCCATTCTCGCCTACATCCTGGCGGTCCTGGGCTCGCGCGTGACGGGCTTCGGCGGTCCCGTGCAGATGGTCATCCGCGCATTCGCCACCATCCTGCGCAACATCCCCACCGTGGCCTGGGGGTTCATCCTGCTGTACTCGTTCAAGCAAGCTGAGTTCACAGGGTATCTGGCCCTGTTCTTCAAGAGCCTCGGCTTCCTGACGCGCACCTTCATGGAGACCATCGACGAGGTCGACCAGAAGCCCATCGAGGCCTTGCGCGCCGCAGGCGCCACGCGGTTCCAAATCATCGCGCAGGGCGTCGTCCCGCTCACGCTTCCGCAGATCACGAGCTGGGTGCTCTATATGTGCGAGACGAACTTCCGCGATGCCACGCTGGTGGGCATGCTCACGGGCACGGGCATCGGGTTCGTGTTCAACTGGTACTACCGCACGTTCAAGTACCCCATCGCAGGACTGGTCATCATCTGCATCGCCGTGGCGGTCATCCTGGTCGAGTCGGCCTCGAACTTCGTGCGCCGCCGCGTCGACTTGCAGAGCGACCACGCCGGCGAGATGCGCACGCGCCGCTCGGGACGCATCCAGCTGAAGGTCATGGGCAAGTCAGACTACATCCTGCTGGCATTCGCCCTATTCCTGGTGATAGTGACGGCCTTCACGTTCTTCCAGATGGACTACGGCAAGGTCGACGTGGCGAAGGCGGCGGAGAACTTCCTCAAGTACTTCGTCATCATGTTCTCAAGCCCGCATCTGGCTCACTTCACCGCCGAGGAGATGATCGGCGCGATGGGCGTGACCATCGGCATCGCCGTGCTTACCACGCTCGGCGGCATGGCCATCGCGCTGGCGCTCTCGCTTCTGGCAGCATGCAACCTGTCGAGCAAACGCGTGAGCAACGTGATCAAGACGCTTATGGCGCTCATTCGCTCCGTCCCCACCATCATCTGGGTGCTCGTGTTCACCGTGGCTATCGGGCTGGGGTCTGAGGCGGCCGTGGTGGGCATGATGTTCCACACCGTGTCGTTCTTGACGAAGGCATTCTCCGAGGCGTTCGAGGAGACCGACCAGGGCGTGCTCGACGCCCTGCGATCCACAGGCGCCACGTGGGGGCAGGTGGTCACGCGCGGCGTGATGCCCGACAAGCTCAACGAGATCCTGTCGTGGACGTTCATCCGCTTCGAGAACAACTTCGTGGGCGCGGTGACCGTAGGCGCCATCGCCGGTTCGGGCGGCATCGGCTACCAGCTGTACATGGTAGCGAACTACATGTTCGACTGGCACGAGATGGGGCTCATCATCTACATGTGCTTGGCCGTGTCCATCACGCTCGAGGTGATCGCCACCTACCTGCGCAAGCGCTTCATCGTGCATCGGTAGGGAAAAGCTCGCACGGAAGGTTGGCGCGCGCCACGTCGCAGAGAAATGCACGAGAAAGGCTCACAAGGTGCGAGAAGGGAGGAGCACGCGAGCACATGGGCGACTTCAAGCTGACATTGGACGAGTACACGGGGCGCGACGAGTGCGTCCGCGTGCCTGACGGCGTGGCCGTCATCGGGCGACGGGCATTCGCCAACAACCGCCACCTGCGCGCAGTGACGCTGCCGGAGGGCGTGCGCGTCATCGAGGAGCAGGCATTCGCCTCGTGCGTGAGTTTGGAGAGGGTGGAGCTGCCCACGAGCCTCGAGCAGGTAGGGAAAGCGGCGTTTCGCGGGTGCCGGAGCCTGCGCGCGGTAAACCTCGCGGACGCCCGCACGCTCACCGAGCTGCCCGAGGCGACGTTCCAACGCTGCCTCGCCCTCGAGGAAGTCGACCTGCCCGAGAGGCTAGAGTCGATGGGGCCCTCGTGCTTCAAGAACTGTGCCGCTCTCGCGCACGTCGAGATCCCCGCAGGCGTGGCCTTCATCGAGCGCGAGACGTTCTGCGGATGCGCGTGCCTGCGCGAGGTCGCGCTGCCTGAGGGGCTGGTGGCGCTTGACGCGCGTGCGTTCTGGAACTGCAGCGCGCTCGGGTCGTTTGCGCTGCCCGCAAGCGTTGACTTCCTCGCCGACGACGCGTTCGGCGCCGACGCCTAGCAGATGTGCTGCGACGCGAGCGGCGCCTTCGCGGCATCGCTCGCTAACAACAGCAGCAACCCGCTGATGTGCTCGCAGCTCCCTCGCGCACCTCGCGTTCTTTGCGCTCCCTGCCCTCGAAGAACCCGCGCAGGTTCTCGGGCAGCACGTAGGGGCCTTCCTCCGGATCGGCCTTCTTCTGCTTGATGACCGTGTCGATGATGTTGGCCACCAGCATGTCGGTCGGCGGCACCTCGTAGTATGTGCCGTTGAAGGGGAAGACGCGGCACTTCACGTCGTAGTCGCTGATGTCACTGCAACAGTCGCAGTCGTTCTCCTCGATGGAGGGGCACACGTCCACGCCGTTCACGCGAACCGTCGGCGAGCTGTAGAAGCGATAGCGCTCGGCCAGCGCGGCGTTCTCGACGTCGATCTGGTTGAGTACCAGGTTGTAGCCGCACGCCTCGAGCACCGGGCGGCACTTCTCGACGGCGCGCGCCACGCGCTCGTCAGTGCCCTGGCAACGGTCGCACACCGTGAGGTCGAGGAACAGGAAGTCCACGATGACGTTCTTCTTGTAGCCCTTGTACGGATCGTCCTCGCAGCTGTAGGCGCTGTCGGAGCAGCAGCCAGAATCGCCGCAGCAGCAGGACTGCTCGGTTTCCTTGGACTTCTTGCCCTCCTTCTTTTTCTTGCCCTTCTTGGACTTCTTCTCTTTCTTGTTCTTCTTCTTGATGTCGCCGCAGCAGCAGGACTGCTCGGCCTTGTCCTCGCCCTGCTCCTCGGAGCCGCAGCAGCAGGGCTCCTTGTCCTCAAGCTTCGCCACTCTTCATCCTTTCGTTGCAATACTCCATATCCAATAGTTGTGATGAGCCTATAATACTCCTTGTTGAGGGAAAGAAGCGCGAGGCGCGCGGACAAGCCGCCCAAACCGCACGAGGAGCCGTCATATGGGAAAAGGCAAGAAAACGAAGAAGGACCAGAAGGGCACGTCGTGCGAAGCGGCGCCGAAGAACTGCGTGCAGTTCATGCTCATGAGGTATCGCGGCGAGGTCGGGCTGAAGCCGAAGCAGGCCATGCGCCTCGGCGAACCACTCGGGCACGGCATGGCGCACGGCGGCACCTGCGGTGCGCTGATCGCGGCCCTTATGCTGACGGGGCTCGCAGGTCGGGCAGACGCGACCGAGCCCATGGTGCACGCGTTCCAGCGCGAGCTCGGCTTCCTCACGTGCTCCGACCTGATGCGTCACCACGTGTCGTGCAACGCCTGCATCAAGAAGGGCTGCGCCCTCGTCGACGAAGTGCTGGAGGGATAGCCGTAGTGAAGCTGACGAAGATCCCCTCCACCTGCCAAGGGTGCCTGGCGAACTGCCCCGTGACCGTGCGCGTGGAGGCCGACGGCGACGTGCGCGTGGAGGGTAACCCCGCTTGTGCGGCAACGCACGGCACAACGTGCCCTAACGTGCGCATCGCCGAGGAGCAGCGACGAGACCCCGACCGCCTGCTCTACCCCCTGCGCCGCACCAATCCGCGCAAGGACCGCCATGAGCAGCCGCGCTTCAAACGCATCACCTGGGACGAGGCGCTCGATGAGATAGCCGACCGCCTGATGGCGCTACGCACGCGCGGCGAGGGACATCGCGTCGCCTTCGCCAAGGGACGTTCCACGGGCATCGCGAACCTGCTCATGAAGGCGCTGCCCGACATCTACGGCACGCCCAACCGCCTCGACCACGACAGCATCTGCGCCGAGGCTGAGAAGCTCGCAACCGGATGCCTCGACGGAACGTGGGACTACCACGACTACGACTTCGAGCGAGTCGAGCACGTGATCATGTGGGGGACTGACCCGCTCGTCGGCAACCGCATGAAGGCGCGCTTCCTGCGATGCGCTCCCGACCTGCGAAGGCGGGCTCACGTCACCGTCGTGAGTCCGCATCGCTCCCTCACCGCCGAGTACCTGCTGCGCGGGAGCGAGGACGCGATGGGCGGAGAGGACGAAGCGGGCGCCAAGGCCGACGCGGCCGACGCAACCGACGTGGCCAGCGCAACCAGCGTGGCCGTCGCGGCTGATGCGGACGGCGACACACCGCATCGCTGGTTGCCCGTCATCCCTAGCACCGACGGCGCGCTCGCCTGCGCGATGGCGCACGTCATCTTGACGGAGGGCCTGTGGAACCGCGCGTACGCGGGCGACTTCGCACCGGACGCGCCCACGCAGCGCTTCGAAGCAGGCATGCGCATCGACGAGGACGCCTTCGCCGAAGTCAGCACGCACGGCCTTGTCACCTGGTGGAACGAGGCCCTCAAGGACGCAACGCCGGCCTGGGCGGAGACGCGCTGCGGCATCGGCGCCAATGTCATCCACGAGACGGCGCGCGCCTTCGCCGCCGCCGGGCCCCGCGCCATCTCGTGGATCTCCCCCGGCGTCACCATGTGCGCCCGCGGACTCTACGCCGGCATGGCCTGCTATGCGCTCAACGGGCTTGTGGGGTCGATC
This sequence comes from Adlercreutzia sp. ZJ242, assembly GCF_011038995.1. Lineage (NCBI taxonomy): Bacteria > Bacillati > Actinomycetota > Coriobacteriia > Eggerthellales > Eggerthellaceae > Adlercreutzia > Adlercreutzia sp. ZJ242. The sequence goes on along the minus strand of NZ_JAAKEE010000023.1, from coordinate 4,983 downwards.
GGCACCGAGGGAGGCGTGCTGCGGTTCCCGAGCATCCCCACCTCGGCGCTCCCCTCCACCGAGCCGTTTCAGGACGAGGCGGCACGCGAGGCAAACGCCCTACCTCCCGTCGATCACCGTCACGACCAGGGGCTCGCGGCAGCCAAGGCCGGCAAGCTCGGCAGCTACCCCGTGATCAACGCCGTAGCTGACGGCATCCTGGACGGTGAGCCCTACGAGCTCGACACGCTCATCGCCTACTGGGTGAACTGGGCGTACTCATGCACCGGCGCGCAGCGCTGGGAGGAGGCGCTCGCGCGGGTGCCCTTCTTCGTCCATGTGACCACAAGCCTCTCGGAGACCTCGATGTTCGCCGACATCGTGCTGCCTGCACGCCACCACCTATTCGAAGACTGGGGGTTCGCGCGTTCGCGCATGGGTGGCATCTCGTGCGCGACGCTCGAGCAGCCCAGCGTGGAGGCCCCGGGGGAATGCCGCGGCGACGAGACCGAGTTTCCGTTCGACCTGGCCGTCAAGCTGGCAGAACGCGAGTTCGACGCACCTCTGCGCTACTATCGCTCCGTGTGCGACCCCTGCACGGGCGCCGCGCCGCAAAACGGCCGCGAGCTGGGAGAGTTCGCCGTCAAGCGCATGCTGCGCCCCCTTTGGGACAAAGACGGGAGCAGCGCACGCGAAGCATGGGAGGCGTTCCGCGCATGCGGCGTGTGGAACAGCGAGCACGTCGTCGGCCGCAGCGACAGCGAGCCCGTCGAGCCGCTTCCCACGCCTTCGGGCCGCTTCGAGTTCGTCAGCGAGAAGCTCCGCTCGTTGCTCGAGGAATACGCGCGAAAGCACGACCTCGGCTTCGACGAGGCCCTCTCCACGCTCGGATACGAAGCGCGCGGCACGCTGGCGCTCGTCCCGCACGCCGAGCCGCCCGTGCGCCTCGGCGACGAGAACGCGTTCCCCCTCGTCCTCACGCAGCACCGCTCACGGCTCTCGCTTGAGGGCCGCGCGGCCAACACGGAGCGCTTCCAGCGCCTGAAGGGCACCGACCCGGGTGACGAGGCCTGGGACGACGTGCTGAAGCTGCACCCCGATGACCTGGCGAAGCTGGGTCTGACCTCGGGCGACGCCGTCCGCGTGACCTCAGTGCAGGGATCGATCACATGCCGCGCGAAGGCGTGGGACGGCACGCGCCCCGGCGTGGCGGCGAAGTGCTACGGGCAGGGCCACTGGGCCTACGGGCGCGTCGCCGCAGCTGACTTCGAACACGGCATCCCGCGCGGCGGCAACAACAATGAGCTCATCCCCGCCGCGTACGAGCGCGTGAGCTCCGCCACCGCGCGCCACGGGGGCCTCGCCCGCATCCGCGTGGAGAGGGCCTGAGAGACGCGCTACTTCACGGGCTTGCGCGCCACCTCGACGTAGGCGCTTGGGCGCACGTTGCGCTTGATCAGGCGGAAGCAGCAGAGGGCCGTCACGGGAATAGCGATGGCGAGCAGGGCGCCGAAGTCGAAGCTTGCGATGGTGCCGAACCGGTCGATGATCATGCCGCCGATGGAGGGCCCGAACGCCATGCCGCACGTGCTGCCGGCGCTCATCCAGGTGATGGCCTCGGTGAGGCGATCGCCCGGCACCGCGCGCTCGCACGTGGCGTTCGCCACGATGAGGAAGGGCGCGTAGAACAGCGCGGCGAGCGTCGACACCACGAAGAGCGTCTCGGCCGAGTCGATGAGGCACATCGTGCCGTACGCGCACCCGATGAGCACCGCGCACCCCACCAGCTGCACATGCTGCGGCACGCGCAGGTTCACCATGCCGAACACGAACCCCATGGCCATGGACACGCACGACGCGACGACGAGGATCACGCTCGCGATGTTGGGGTTGCCCAGGTCCTCCGCGAGCGACACGGTGGCGGTGTCGAACACGCCGTAGAACGCGCCCACGAACATCATGAGCACGAACAGCACGCGCACCACCGGCGACGTGCGAATCACGCTCCCGTGGCGCGCGTCGGACGCGAGCGCCGCAGACGCCGCGGCGCCCTCCCCTTCGCCGCCTTCCGCAGACGCCCCAACGTCCGAGGCCGCAGCGTCCTTCCCCTCCGCGCCCTTCGCCGTCCAGCCGGGCTCGGGCTCGGTCGACCTCGACAGCGTGAGCACCGCGGTGCCCGCCACGAACGCGATGCCGCCGGCGAGCAGGCCCGCCACCGGCGCGATGGCCGTGGCCAGCGCGATGGAGATCGACGGGCTGAACATGAAGCCGATGTCGTCGAGCACGCCCTCGTAGGAGAACATGGTGCGCAGGTCGGGCGCGGCGTCGCCGAGGCGCCCCGTGCGGATGAGGTACGTCCAGCGGGCGCGCGGCAGCGCCTGGGGGCTCGGCACGAACCCCATGAGGACGGCCGCCGCGAACAGCACCCACTCCGGCCCGCGCAGGCTCACGTCCACCAGCATGATCGCGAGCCCCACCATGGTGACGGCTGCGGCGACGGGCACCACGCGCGACTGACCGCGCTCGTCAATCAGCTTCGACACGCGGGGCGAGATGAAGAACGTGGCCAGCGCGATGGCCGACGTCGCGAGCCCCGCCGTGAAGAACGAGTAGCCCGCCAGCGTGAGCATGGTGACGGTGCCGATGTTCATCATGTACACGTAGAAGCGCATGAGGAACGCGCCCGCGTCGAACGGGTACGCCGCGCGCACGCGCAGTATGGCCTTGTAGACGCCCGGGTTCACCGTCGACATGGAAATCCCCTACAGCTCGAGCTCGTACAGCACGAAGTCGGTGACGCGCGGGTCGGCGTAGGCCAGGCGCGCATGGCCGCGGTTGTCGAACCCGTAGCGCTCGTAGAGGCGCTGCGCGCCCTCGTTGGTGCCGAGCGTGTCGAGGCGGATGACGCGCTTTCCCTGCTCGCGTGCGATCTCGCGCACGCGGTCGATCATAGCGTGCGCGATGCGGCGCCCCTGCAGGCTCGGGTGGACGGCGAACAGGTGCACCACGGCCACCTCGTGCGGCTGCGCCGCAACGCGCCAGGGCACCTTGTCGTAGCCTTCCGCCACCTCCTCGTTCACGATGATCGCCGAGGCGAGCACGCGGCCGCCTTCGGGAAGGCTGAGCCAGCCTATGAGCAGGCCGCCCTCGCGGACGGCGCAGGCGAGCTCGTCCTCGGAGGGATGGATGCCGCGCTCCCACAGAGGGTCGTTGTCGGTTCCCGAAACCGCGGCGATCACGTCATCGTAGAAGCCCATGACCTGGGGGATGTCGGCGAGCGCGGCGCGCGTCACCGCGAGGTCGCGCGGGTTGATGGGTGCGGGGGCTAGGGTGGCACGCGCGGGGGCGGGAGCGGGGGCGGAGGTTGGGGTGGCGGGGGTTAGGGCAGTTGGGGCGGGAGTTGGGGCAGAGGCCGGGGTGGTCGGGGTGGCGGGTGCGGATGTGGATGCGGAGGCCGGGGTGGGCTTCGGCGTGGATGCGGGCATGGCGGCTCCTTGGGGATGTGCGCGCCGCGCGACGGCGGCGCGACGGCGCCTCTCCGTCGTCTGAGGCTGATCGGTGTCGTTCGCTGCAAGCCTACCACATCGCGCGCCCGCACGCGCGGCGCGTTACGCGATGGCGAAGCACAACGCCGCGAACATGATGGTCAGCAACGCGAACCCGCCGATGAAGGCCCGGGCAGCAGGGCGCGCGAGGTTTATGGTCCAGCCGATGCCGAAGCGCTCGGGCAGCCACAGGCTCGCGTCGTCGGGGTTGAAGTAGAAGACGCCGAGCTTCCAGTGCGCGTCGTCGTCGAAGGGCATGAGGGGCGCGTCGGCCGCCGCGTCGCCAGACGCCGCGCCCGCACCCGACGAGGCACCCGCCGAGCTGCCCGTCGCAGGAGCCGCGCCCGTGCCCAAAGCTGCGCCCGCGCTGGCAGCGCCCGCCGCCTCCATGCGCCTGAACAGGCGCGATCCGTTCTGCCCGTAGACCACGGCCAAGATGAGGGAGCCTGCCACAACGGGAACGCACGCCGCGCAGATGATGACCGCCGCCGCGTTGAGCGTGATGAAGCCCGCCGACGACGCCATGAACGCAACGCCCATCGTCAGCGAGAGGATCAGGCCGCATGCCAGCAGAAAGATGCTCTGCGCGCGGGCGAACAGGCCGTAAGCCAAGGCCGAGGTCATCGGCGCGCCGGGGTTGGTCGGGCGCTTCGAACGCGTCATCGACCAGTGGCACAGCATGAGCGTCGCGGCGAGAAACGCGATCACCACCAGAGGGAACGAAGCCGACCAGGGGCTTTTCGGGCTGTAGTCGTTCACGTTGCCCGCGAAGTCGACGTGCATGGGAATCATGTCGGGCATGAGGGGGTACCATGTCGCGCCGAGCGCGGCCACGAAGAGCATGACGGGCAGATAGAGCAGGTTCCATGCCAGCGACACGGGGCCGGGGACGTCGCCCTCCGCCACGAGGGCCGCCGCCTGCTGACGCGGCGCATGCCAGCCGCGCTCGCGCTTGATCGCCATCACCTTGCGGCGATTGCGCAGCATGAGGACGAACGACGCCGCTGCGGGGATGAGGGCCAGAAGCGCGATCGCGCCGATGAGCGCGTTGGCGTCGGCCTCCGAGTAGCCCACCTGGGCGAGCGGCGCCGTCGCGAGGGCGGCGAGCACGGTGAGGGCGGCTGTCAGGGCGGCCACGATACGCGCATAGCGGCTCTTCAGCGCCTTGATCTGAGGGTCGGCGTGCGCGCTTTCGGGGACGGTCACCGCGAAGCACTCGCGCTTGGGCATGAGGTAGGGAGTCGCCGCCATGAGGCCGCCCGCGAGCGGCACCGTGAGGACGAGCAGGGCAAGGGGGAAGAGGGTCTCCATGAAGGCTCCTTCGTCAGGCCGTGGGGACAGAGGGGGCGGGAGACGCGGCAGGGCGGCCCGCGGGGCTGCAGCCGCCCGCAGCCGCAAGTCCGCAGCCGCCCGCACCCGCGGGGCCGCAGCCGCTCGCAGCCGCGAAGCCGGCCGCGCC
>NZ_JAAKEE010000022.1:0-40627 GCF_011038995.1 Adlercreutzia sp. ZJ242 | reverse complement strand
GCGAGCGCGGGGGCCGAGGGCGCGGCGCGGGCGGTGGGGTCGCACCTGAGGAAAGCAGGCGGCATGTTCTCCGCCTTCAAGGAGGAATATGACAGAGCGCGAAAAGAGTAGCGAAGAGCCCGCAGGGCAGACCGAAGGCGCACGCGCACGCGATGCCGCGGCCGCGGGTGCGCACGCGCACGGCGGCGCGCCTGCTGCGGCTGACGAGGGCGCGCGCAGCTCGGCGGACGCGCACGCGCACGCCCACAGCCACGAGCACCCGCGCATCGACGCGCTGAAGGACAAGGCGCACGAGGAGAAGGTCGTCCACGGCCACGTCATGAGCGCCGCCGACATCTTCAAGTTCGCAGGACTGGTGACGTTCTTCGTGCTCATGTGCGGCATATGCGTGCTGATCTGGCCTTACGTCCACGAGATGTTCGAGCCGGGCGGCCTCGACCGCGTCATGGAGAAGGTGCAGCACGCCGGGCCCGCGGGCGTCGCCATCCTGCTGGCCATCCAGTTCCTGCAGATCGTGGTGGCCTTCATCCCCGGCGAGGTGGTGCAGATCGCGGCCGGCATGCTGTACGGCCCGTGGGGAGGCGCCGCCGTGGTGCTCGTGGGCTGCGTGTTCTCGAGCGCGTTCGTCTTCGTGCTCGTCCACAAGCTCGGCGCGCCGTTCGTGCAGGGCATGGTGCCCACCAAGTTCCTCGACAAGTTCCGCCGCTTCGAGGCGTCGGGCAAGCTGAACATGGTGGTGTTCGTCCTGTTCCTCATCCCGGGCCTGCCCAAGGACGTGTTCACCTACCTGGTGCCCCTCACCGACATGCGCATGCGGGCGTTTCTGCTGCTGTCGAACATCGCGCGCATCCCGGGCATCGTCGTGTCGACGTACGCGGCGGCGGGCATCGTGCAGGGCGACTACCTGCAGAGCGCCATCATCTTCGCCGTCGCCGCGCTGGTGGCCGTGGCGGGCGTTCTGGGCTACAACCGCATCATAAGGCTGCTCGAGCGCCGCGCGGTGGTGTCTGAGGGCGCCGGCGAGCTCGAGAAGCTCGACCCGCGTGACTACGGGTCGCGAAAATAAGCCGGAAAACAGGTCTTTCGCCCTGATGCCGCCCTGCTGCCGTTACCGAGGCGGCGCCTTTTCGGTACAATAGAAGAACGTTTGGGAAGCGCGAGGCGCTTCCGTGCACAGCCAACCTTAAGGAGGAAACCCATGCCGAAGATCACCCGTGATCAGGTGAAGGTGCCGGCCGACGTCATGCCGGACATGCGTGAGGTGTACGTCGACAACTACATGAAGGCCACGCGCGAGACGGGCCGCCTGATGCTGTTCGCCTGCGATCAGAAGATCGAGCACCTGAACAAGGACTTCTACGGCGAGGGCATTGACATCGCCGACGCCGAGCCCGAGCACCTGTTCAAGATCGGCAGCCAGGGCGTCTGCGGCGTGCTGGCCGGCCAGCGCGGCCTCATCGCGCGCTACGCGGCCGACTACCCTGAGATCAACTACCTGGTCAAGATGAACTCCAAGACCAACCTGGTGGGCACCAAGCAGGAGGACCCGTACTCCCCGCAGCTCACCGACCTCGACGCCGTGCTCGCCATGCGCGAGGCGGGCGTGAACATCGTGGGCCTCGGCTACACCATCTACCTGGGCAGCGAGTACGAGTCCACCATGATGGCCGAGGCGGGCGAGCTCATCGCGCAGGCGCATGCGAACGGCCTGCTCGTGGTGCTGTGGATCTACCCGCGCGGCAAGGCCGTCACCGCCGAGAAGGACCCGGACCTCATCGCCGGCGCCGCGGGCGTGGCGCTGTGCCTGGGCGCCGACTTCGTGAAGGTGAACCCGCCGAAGCCCGAGGACGGCCGCACCCCGGCCGAGGCGCTCAAGATCGCGTCGATGGCTTCCGGCCGCACCGGCCTGGTGTGCGCCGGCGGCTCCACCGTTGACGCCGAGACGTTCCTCACCCAGCTGCACGACCAGATCCACGTGGGCGGCGCGTGCGGCAACGCCACCGGCCGCAACATCCACCAGCGCTCGCTCGACGAAGCCGTGCGCCTGACCAAGGCCATCAGCGCCATCACGCTGGCCGACTACAGCGTCGAGGACGCCCTCGCGGTCTTCAACGGCGAGAAGGAGTTCGCGCTGTAAGCGAAGCGCTGCAAGTCTTGCGCCGCAAGCGAAGCGCTGCAAGGTTCGCGCCGCAAGCGAAGCCAGCTTGAGCTGCCGCATAGCGAAGCGCAAGCCGCGCAGGCCCGGCGGCAAGGCCGTCTGGCAAGTCTGGCAAGTCTGGCGGCAAGGCCGTCTGGCAAGCACCTCGAAGGCACCCGCCGCACTCCCGCGGCGGGTGCCTTTTTTTGAGCAGCAAAACGCTCGCCCACGCTGATGAGCGGGGCGGGCGTTTTTGCGAGGGGCAGTTCGGCCTTGACTACGATCGGCTCCAGCCGTGGGAAGGTGTGGCGAGGGAAGGCGAAGAGTAGCGTGCGCCTGTTCTGCATGGGGCGTGGTCGCTGCGAGAAGCCGCTGTCGCCTGAGATGCAAGCGTTTTACGATGCATCTCGGAAGTGCCTGTCCTGCGGGGCCGTCCTCGAGAAGGCGGCGGACATCTGGCTCTATTCTCGCCGGCGCCCCTAGGTCGGAAGCCAACGACCTCCTCGTTGCCCTCGCCTCGCGTAGAGTCCACGAGGGCTATGCCAGGGCCACAAGCTCGTTGTCTATCGCGCGGCGCACGAACTCCGAGCGTGAGACGCCCTCCTTCTTCGCGGCCCTGTCTATCGCCTTGAGCTGGAAGTCGTAGAGCTTCAGCGAGGTCGTCCTCATCTTCGCCGTTGGTCTTCCGTCGATTGGCTTGCCAAAGCCGAAGTCCGAGAAATCTTCGTTCTCGTATCGCTCGACGTCGGCCTCCACCTCCTCAAGCGTGGTGCCGAACATCTCGCACAGCTCCCTGTCGCTCATGACTTCCTCCTTCCAAGGCCAAGCTCGCGCTTTATCGACTCCTGCGGCGGTGTCTGCGCATGCTTTATCAGCCAATCGCCCGCGTTGCTTCTGATGGCTACGACTTCGACGAGTCGTCCGCTTGCGTCGTATCCGATTCCGACGTGCTCTTCCGGCTCTTTGCCGAGCCTCGGCATGCTCCTGATGCAGAATTCCCAAGCATGGGCGGCGTTCTCTTTCGTCAGCTCGGGATGGCGCTCCATCACCCTGTCCAGCACGAACACCCTGTTCAATGTTAGCCCTCTCTGAGGTAGCTCCATCTGGTATTACCGTATTGTAGCATGGACGTCATATCATCTTTTGCCAAAGCGGGCAGCTCGCTTCTTTTCTTGCTTGTTCAATTTCTCGAAGCAGGGGAAGCGGAGGCTTTCTGCTGTAGCCCCCTCTCTCTTATTCCAAGGCGAGTAGAGAAGCGAGAGGGTGCCCTTTCGACCCCTCGGGACCCGGGCGACCGATAACGCCCTTTTTGCATCCACCATTTTGAAAAGCTGGATGGAAAACGTCCGTTATCGGCGGTTCGAGCCCCGAAAACCACCGACAACGGCGCTTTCGCATCCACTTTTCCCGGGAAATCGCCGATAACGGCCTTGTTTCATCCAGAATCACCTGAGGGGTGAGAGACCTTCTTCAAGGGAGTGTAGGCCATGGCCCTTCCAGCTTTCGTTGTGCGATCTGATTTGACGAGCTGGGCTAAAAGTAAGTCGAATCTCGACAGGCTTACGCGAGTAAGTGCGGATATGTGGATCCCGGTGCGAAAAGAATGGTGCCCGGGGTGGGATTCGAACCCACACACCTTTCGGCATCGGTTTTTGAGACCGACGTGTCTGCCGTTCCACCACCCGGGCGCATCGACCTAGTATAGCGGAACGGCTGCGCAGCGTCGAGGGCCCGACGTGATTCCGGGCGAAAAACAATTCCCTGTTCTGCGTGCTTTTCCGGCGCCGAGCCGCCATAATGGAGGGCAGCGCTTGTGACGTGGCGCTCACGGCGCAGCGCTTGCAACGCGGCGCTTGTGACGCAGCTCTTATGACGCAGCGCTTGTGACGTGGCGCTCACGGCGCGGCGCTCGTGCCGTGCCTGCCGCAACGCCTCGTCGCCGACGCTCCGCCGCGATGCCTTGACGGGCATTCGGCCGCAGCGCCTGACGTGACGCACCGCCGCAACGCCCTCCGATGCTCTGCCAATGCTCCGCTGACGCTTTACCGCAACGCTCCCGACGCACCATCCCGCCGCACCATCCTGCCGCAACACTCCGACGAAAGGAAAGCCATGGAACGTAACGACGTCATGACCGCCGCAGAGAAGTACGTGGAAGAGAACTGGCCCGCCATGCTCGAGGACATCACCACGCTGGTGCGCATCCCGAGCTTCGAGGACCTTGGCGCGGCGGCTCCCGGCGCGCCCTTCGGCCCGGGGCCGCGCGCCGCGCTCGACGCGGTGCTCGGCATCGCCGCGGGCATGGGGTTCGCGACGGGCGACGTCGACGGCTACATGGGGTTCGCCGACCTCGAGGGCACGGCTGGCACGCAGATCGGCATCATCGGGCACATGGACGTGGTGCCGGCGGGCCCGGGCTGGAGCTTCGAGCCCTACGACGTCACGGTCAAGGACGGCTGCCTCGTGGGGCGCGGCGTGCTCGACGACAAGGGGCCCTCGGTGGTGGCGCTGCACGCCATGCGCTTCCTCGCGGGCCTCGGCCTGCCGCTGCGCCACACGGTGCGCTTCCTCTTCGGCGCGAACGAGGAGTCGGGCATGGGCGACGTCCCCTACTACCGCGCGCGCTACGCCGACCCGACGTTCCTGTTCACGCCTGACGCGGAGTTCCCCGTGTGCTACGGCGAGAAGGGCGGCTTCGACGCGCGCATCACGAGCGCGCCGCTCGGCGACGGCGTCATCGTGGAGTTCGAGGGCGGGGCGGCCACCAACGCGGTGCCGGGGCAGGCGCATGCGGTGGTGAGGGCGGACGCGGCGAGCCTGCCCGCCGCCGAGCGCTTGACCGTAACGCCGGCGGGCCCGGGCCTCGCGCGCATCGAGGCCGCGGGCAAGAGCGCGCACGCGGCCATGCCCGAGACCGGCGTGAACGCGATCGCGCTCATCGTGGACTACCTGCTGGAAAACGCGCTGTGCAACGAGGCCGAGCGCGCCTTCCTCGCCTTCGACCAGCGCCTTCTTGGCGCCACCGACGGCTCGGGCGTGGGCATCGCGACGTCCGACGACTACTTCGGCCCGCTCACGGTGATCGGCGGCACCATCGCGCTCTCCGACGGGCGCCTCGCGCAGACGATGGACTCCCGCTTCCCCACGTCGATCACGCCCGAGGAGATCACGGCGGCGCTGACGGCGCTCACCGACCCCATCGGCGCCACGTTCGAGCGGACCCTGCTCATGGAGCCGTTCCTCGTGGAGCCCGACACGCCCGAGATCCAGGCGCTGCTCGCCGCGTACAACGACGTGACCGGCGAGTCGCGCGAGGCGTTCACCATCGGCGGCGGCACGTACGCGCGCGAGTTCACGCGCGGCTCGAGCTTCGGCCCCGAGATGCCGTGGCTCGAGATGCCCGCGTGGGCCGGCGGCATACACGGCCCCGACGAGACCGTGAGCGTCGCGCAGCTGCAGACCGCGTTCAAGATCTACGCGCTGGCGCTGTTCGACCTGCAGCAGCTCGACCTCGGCTAGCGCGAAGCGCGCGGGCGCGGCGAACGGCGGGCATTCGGAAGCGAGCGGGCGCATTCTCTCCGCGAGCGGCATCCGCGTTCGTTGGCCGAGCATCATAATAACTACACAAATCGCCATGCTTTTTCGGCGAAAGGCGTTGTTCTGCTCTATAATACGAAAGAAGTTTTACGTTCCCGTACCGTGTTTGGAGGCAAACGTGCTCAAGGCAATCATCGTTGACGACGAGGCCCCTGCGCGCTCAGAGCTCCGCTTCCTCTTAGATGAAGTCGGCCAGGTCGAAGTGGTCGCCGAGGCGGCCAGCGTTCGCGAGGCCATCGAGAAGCTGAAGGAATACCCCTGTGACGTCATGTTCCTCGACGTGAACATGCCCGAGGCAACCGGCCTGCAGCTGGCCGAGGCGCTGCGTCACCTCAAGTTCCCCCCGGCGGTCGTGTTCGTGACGGCGTACAGCGAGCACGCGCTTGACGCGTTCAAGGTGAACGCCATCGACTACCTGGTGAAGCCCGTCGAGACCGAGCGCTTGGCGCAGGCCATCACGCGCGTGCGCGAGCAGGTGTCGCTGCACATGCAGGCGCAGAAGTCCGAGCGCATCCCGGTTGAGAAGGGCGGCAAGAAGATCCTCATCGGCATCGACAAGATCCGCTTCGTCATGGCGCGCGACGACTACGCGTACCTGCAGACCGACACCGACCGCTACTTCTCCACGGTGAGCCTGGCCCAGCTGGAGAAGCGCCTGGACGGCCACGGGTTCTTCCGCGTGCACCGCGGGTATCTGGTGAACCTGTCCCTGGTCGAGGAGATCGAGTCGGTCTCCGGCGGCACGCTGCTGCTCACCTTGAACGGCGTGGAGGAGAAGATCCCCGTGTCCCGCCGCCGCGTGAGCGCCCTCAAGAAGGCCCTCGGGCTGTAAGGTCGCGAAACCGCGAGGACGGTAGCGAACAGCCGGGAAAACGGCATCAAGTGGCAAGAGGCAGCCTGCGGGCTGCCTCTCGTTTCACAGAACCGCCACACGCAGGGTTGGAAATAGGCCGCGTGCAGGTACTTTGCTAGAATGTCCGCAATTCCATAATTTGGTCTTTTTGCGCCTCTTGCCGGGAAAGCAGGGGAGAGGGGCGCCTCGAGAAGAAGGAACCTATGATTTCCGGAGAAATGGAGAAGCTCTACCCGTCAGCGAAGACGCTGGTGAAGGAGTGCGTGGCGAGCCGCATCTTCGCGAAGGACGCCACCTTGTACGACTTTTCCGAGGAGGCGCAGAAGTGCGCCGAGAACTTCATGGGCTGGGCCGACCTGGCCAGCCATCCGCAGTGCGACATCAAGGAGATCCAGGCGTTCGCCGACGAGGTGGTCGCCGACGGGTATGACACGGTGGTGCTCATCGGGCAGGGCGGCTCCACGCAGGCTCCCATGACCATCACCAAGTACAACAAGCAGGACTCCAACCGCGTCAAGTTCCGCACGCTCGACTCCGACTCGCCGGTGCGCATGCGCGAGCTGCTCTCGGCGTGCAACCCCGCCACCACGCTGGTCGTGATCTCGTCGAAGAGCGGCGGCACCATCGAGCCGCGCCTCCTCGCATGCGCGCTGCGCGAGAGCTTCGCCAAGCAGATCGGCGAGGAAGCCGTGGCGAAGAACTTGGTCGCCATCACGGATCCGGGCTCTGACCTGGAGAAGCAGGCGAAGGCGGAAGGCTGGCGCGCGGTGTTCTCCGGCGAGCCCACCGTGGGCGGGCGCTTCTCGGCGCTCTCCGTGTTCGGGCTTCTGCCGGCGGCGCTCGCGGGCATCGACCTCGACGCGTTCATCGAGCACGCCGTGGAGGCCGAGCAGCGCTGCAGCGAGGACGCCATCGACAACCCGGCCATCAACCTGGCGGCGTTTCTGTACGACAACTACCATGCGGGGCGCAACAAGTTCTCGTTCCTCACGCCGAAGCGCGGGCGCGTGCTCGGCCTGTGGATCGAGCAGCTGGTCGCCGAGTCGGTGGGCAAGGAGGGCCAGGGCATCCTGCCCAACATCGAGATCGACTCGCTGCTTCTGACCGAGGACCCGGGCGACCGCAGCGTCATCATGTACCAGACCAAGACCGACCTGTGGGACGAGCGCCGCAACTTCGAGATGAGCCTCGCCTACGTGGACTCGTCCATCCCGCGCCAGAACTACCGCATCGACTCGGTGGAGGAGCTCGCGGAGCACTTCGTCATGTGGGAGTACGCCATCGCCATGTGCGGCTACCTCATGAAGGTGTGCCCGTTCGACCAGCCTGACGTGGCGTCGGCGAAGGCCGTGGTGCTCGACATCCTGCGCGAGGGCCAGCCCGCGCCCGACTACGAGGAGAACTTCACCGACGAGATCCACATGGGCACCGTCGAGGTGCGCCAGGCGCCGATGTTCGAGGGCTGCGACGACATGCGCTCGAGCCTCTACGCGCTGCTCTCGTCGGTCCAGCCGGGCGACTTCTTCGCGCTGAACGCGTTTCTGCCGTTCACGGGCGAGGGGCGCCGCGAGGCGCTCGAGGCCATCCGCCACGGCGTGGCCGAGGCGTTCGGCGTGGTGTCGTGCCTGGAGGTGGGCCCGCGCTACCTGCACTCCACCGGCCAGCTGCAGAAGGGCGGCCCGAACTGCGGCGTGTTCCTGATCCTGTCGGCCGACGAGCTCAAGGACATCCCGCTGCCGCGCGAGGCCGAGTCGCTTGGCGCGCTCGCGAAGGCGCAGGCGTCGGGAGACCTGATCACGCTGGCGAACCGCGGGCGCCGCTGCGTGCACCTGCACCTGCCCGACAACTCGGGCGTGACGCTGCGCATGCTCGCGCAGGTGGTGCACGAGACGATCGCCGAGATCATGACCGACCGCGCGCTGGCCGAGGAGGCCGCGGCTGCGGAGGACCGCGAATCCGAGGAGGCCGCGGCTGCCGAGGCCGAGGCTGCTGCGGCGGCGGCTGCGGCAGTTGCGGCGGGCGCCGAGGCGCATGAGGTCGAGGGCGTGACCGCCGTGGTGACCCCCGCGCCCGCGCCTGCAGAGGCCGAGTAGCGCGGCTGTGGTAGAGGCGCTCGACATACACGTCCAGGGCATCGTCCAAGGGGTGGGGTTCCGCCCCTTCGTGTATCGCATGGCGAAGAAGTACCTGATCAACGGCTGGGTTCTGAACGCGACTGACGGCGTCCACATCCACGCCGAAGGCGAGGGCAAGCTGCTCGACGAGTTCGTGTTGGAGCTTTCGGACAACGCGCCGGCCGCCGCGCAGGTCACGCAGATCGAGCTTAGGGAAGTGCCGCTCGAGGACTTCGACCGCTTCGAGATCCGCTTCTCGGACGCCGCCGCGGCAGAGCAGACCACGCTCGTGTCACCCGAGCTCGCCACCTGCGACGACTGCCTGCGCGAGCTCTTCAATCCCAACGACCGGCGCTTCCGCTACCCGTTCATCAACTGCACGAACTGCGGCCCGCGCTTCACCATCATCGAGGGGCTCCCGTACGACCGCGCGAAGACGTCGATGCGCGACTTCACGATGTGCGGCCGCTGCGCCGCCGAGTACGCCGACCCGCTCGACCGCCGCTTCCACGCCCAGCCCGACGCCTGCTTCGACTGCGGCCCCGTCGTCTCGTTTGCCTGGCGGCAAGCGGACGAGGCTGACGCTGCGGCTCCGACAGGCGCCTGCCCTCCGCCTGCTCGTCGGCGAGAAGGCGACCTTCTGGTTTCGGAGGGGCGGACGCGTGCGGAGAGCGACGCCATCTTCGCGCGGGCGGTCGAGCTCCTGCGCGCGGGAAAGATCCTGGCGGTGAAGGGCCTCGGCGGCTTCCACCTGGCATGCGACGCGAACAACCCCGAGGCGGTGGCGCGCCTGCGCGCGCGCAAGCGGCGCGAGGGCAAGGCGTTTGCGGTCATGATGGCCAACGTGGGCGACGTGCGCGCGGTGTGCGAGGTCAACGAGGTGGAGGAGGCGGTGCTCACCGGCGCGCAGCGGCCCATCGTGCTTCTGCGCAAGCGCGCGGGCGCGCACCTCGCGCCGCGCCTCGCCGACGGACTGGGCGAGCTCGGCGTGATGCTGCCCTACACGCCCGTGCAGCACCTCCTCATGCACGACTTCGCCGCTGCGGCGGGGGCGGGCGCAGGTGCCGCCGGGGTCGTCGGGGCTGCCAAAGCCGCTGCGGCGGGGGAAGGCGGCGCCCTCCCTCCCATGCTGGTGATGACCTCGGGGAACCTGCACGACGAGCCCATCGTGGTGAGCGACGAGGAAGCCTACGCGAAGCTGGCGGACGTGGCCGACGCTTTTCTGGGGAACAACCGCGACATCCTCACGCGCTTCGACGACTCGGTGGTGCGCGTGATCCGCGCGGGCAGCGCGGGGCACGCCGTGCAGTTCATCCGCCGCGCCCGCGGCTACGCGCCGCTTCCGGTTCCGCTCGCCCTCGCGGGACAGGCGGAGCAAGCCGACGCCGCGGCTCCGCCCGTCATCTTCGCCACGGGGCCGGAGCAGAAGAACACCTTCGCGCTCCTGCGCGCAGGCGAGAAGGGCGCGCAGGATGCCGAGGCGTTCGTCTCGCAGCACGTCGGCGACATGGAGAACGCCGAGACCTATGACGCGTGGCTGGCGGCGCGCCGGCGCTACGAGGAGCTGTTCGAGCTTGCGCCCGCCGTGGTCGCCTGCGACCTGCACCCCGAGTACCTCACGTCGAAGTGGGCGCATGGCCAGGCGCTTCCCGTGACAGAGGTGCAGCACCACCACGCGCACGTGGCTGCGGTCATGGCCGAGCACGGCCTGCGCGACGCGGTGTGCGGCATCGCGTTCGACGGCACGGGCTACGGCGTCGACGGCGCCATCTGGGGCGGCGAGGTGATGCTCGCGAACCTGCAGGCGTTCGAGCGCTTCGCCAACTTCGCCTACGTGCCCATGCCGGGCGGCGCGGCGGCCATCAAGCACCCGCTGCGCATGGCCTACGGCGTGCTGTGGGCCTTCGACCTGCTGGACCACCCCGGCGCCGCGCCGACGCTCGAGGCGCTCGGCGCGCAGGCGGGCATCTGCGACGCCATGATCGAGCAGGGCATCAACACGCCGCTGACCTCCTCGGTCGGGCGCCTGTTCGACGCGGCCAGCGCGCTGCTCGGCGTCTGCGCGGAGCCCGCCTACGAGGGCGAGGGCGCGTGCCTGCTGGAGGCGGCCATCGGCGACCTCGCGGAAGGGGATGCCTCCGGCGATGCGGAAGACGCCGCTGTCGTCGGCGCTGCGGACGCCGCTGGAGCTGCCGCCGCTGCGGATGCCGCCGAGCGCTATGCGGTGGCGGTCGTGAAGAACACGGCCACCGAGGCGAGCACGGCTCAGGACACCTCGGTGGTCCTGCTCGACGCCGAGCCCACCTTCCGCGGGCTGCTCGACGACGTGGCATCAGGCGTGCCCGTGCCGGTCATCGCGCGGCGCTTCCACGACGCCGTGGTGGGCGCCGTCGCGCAGGCGGCCGAGCTCGTGCGTGCGCTGTACGGCATCGAGGCCGTGGTGCTCGCGGGCGGCGTGTTCATGAACCGCTACGTGGTCGAGCACGCGCTGTCTGCGCTCGAGGACGCGGGCTTCACGGTCGCCATCAGCCGCGACCTGCCGCCCAACGACGGAAGCGTCTCGCTCGGCCAGGCTGTGGTAGCATGGGCGAAAACGAAGGCGATGTGACGTTCCTCCGCGCGCGACACCGGAGGGTGAAAGAAGGCAGACATGTGCTTGGCGATTCCGGCGAAGATTACCCAGATCGAGGACGGCAGGCTGGCGACGGTCGACATCCTGGGCGTGACGCGCTCCATCTCGGTTGACCTCACGCCGCAGGCGGGCGAGGGCGACTACGTGCTCGTGCACGCGGGCTTCGCCATCGAGGTGGTCGACGAGCAGTTCGCGCTGGAAACCATCGACCTCATCAGGCAGTTCCCCGATCTCGTAGGCGAGGACCTGGGGGTTTCCGAAGAGCAGATCGCCGTCGCGGGGGCGTGAGAGATGGGTGACCTGCGAGCAGAGCTCAAGGCGTTCAAGGACCCCGAGCTGGCACGGGGCCTGATCGGCTCCATCCGCGCGCTGGCGCCGGCGGGCGTCACTCTCATGGAGGTGTGCGGCACGCACACGGTGGCCATCGCGCGCAACGGCATCCGCGGCCTCATGCCCGAGGGCACGCGCCTGGCCAGCGGCCCGGGCTGCCCGGTGTGCGTGACGTCGAACCACGACATCGACAAGGTGATCGCGCTCGCGCGCGTGCCGGAGGTGACCATCGCCACGTTCGGCGACATGACGCGCGTGCCGGGCTCCACCTCGAGCCTGCTTCAGGAGCAGGCCGCCGGGCGCTCGGTGGAGATCGTGTACTCGCCGCTCGACGCGCTGCGCCTCGCGCAGGACAACCCCGACCGCCAGATCGTGTTCGTGGGCGTCGGCTTCGAGACCACCACGCCGCTCGTGGCCATGGCTGTCAAGCGCGCGAAGGCGGCGGGCCTGGCGAACTTCAGCGTGTACGCCGCGCACAAGAACATGCCCGGCGCGCTCGAGGTCATCATCAACGACCCGGCGCTCAAGGTGGACGCGCTCATCCTGCCGGGGCACGTGAGCACCATCATCGGCGCCGAGCCCTACCGCTTCCTCGCGGAGAAGTACGGCGTCCCCGGCGTCATCACGGGCTTCGAGCCAGTTGACGTGCTGCAGGGCATCGCCATGATCATGCGCCAGCTGCATGAGGGCCGCGCCGAGATCGAGATCGCGTACGCGCGCGGCGTCATGCCCGAGGGCAACCCCGTGGCGCTCGCCGCCATCGACGAGGTGTTCGAGACCTGCGCCTCCACGTGGCGCGGGCTGGGGGAGATCCCCGGGTCGGGCTACCGCATCCGCGAGGAGTTCGCCGACTTCGACGCCATGCGCCGCTTCGCGCCCGAGGTGGAGCCCACCGTCGAGCACAAGGGCTGCCGCTGCGGCGACGTGCTGCGCGGCATCATGCCCCCGAGCGACTGCCCGCTGTTCCGCACGGTGTGCTCGCCTGAGAACCCCGTGGGACCCTGCATGGTCTC
Organism: Adlercreutzia sp. ZJ242; assembly: GCF_011038995.1. Lineage (NCBI taxonomy): Bacteria > Bacillati > Actinomycetota > Coriobacteriia > Eggerthellales > Eggerthellaceae > Adlercreutzia > Adlercreutzia sp. ZJ242. Next base: position 27,951 of record NZ_JAAKEE010000022.1, on the reverse strand, counting down.
GAGCGAGGGAAGCTGCGCCGCGTACTACCGCTACTACTAGAGCTAAGGCGAGGGAAGATCGCGCGTCCGGGCAGGTTGCTGGCGTCCGACCGAGCGGGCCGCGCTGCCTGAGCGGGGCGGGATGCGCTCGGGCAGGCTTCTGGCGGCGCGCTAGAGCAGGCCGCTGGCGGCGCGCGCGGCGGGCAGCTTGTCGATGAGCTTGCGGTAGATGCGGTCGCGGATCCACGGCTCGGTCGAGAGCGCGATGGCGTCTCTCAGCGGCACCCAGCGCACGCCGCTGTTCTCGTCGGGCTTGACGCGCAGCGGCTCGGCGGGGTCGGCCATGGCCAGGTACGTCACGTTCAGGTGCAGGTGCGAGCTCACGTAGGCGCCGCGCTTGACGTGCCCGTCCACCGTGAGCACCTCGAGCGAGTAGATGCCGCCCGGCCCGCACGGCAGAAGCCGCGCGCCCGCCACGCCCGTCTCCTCCTCCAGCTCGCGCAGCGCCACGCGCGCCAGGTCGCGCTCGCCGTCGGCATGCCCGCCGATCCAGCTCCACGAGTCGTAGATGTTGTGGTATACGAGCAGCGTCTGCGTGAACGTGGGGTCGACCACCCAGATGGAGCACGCCATGTGCGCCTGCGCCGCGCGCTCGAAGCACGCCGGGTCCTCGCGCAGCGCGCGCAGGATCACCGGCTTGTCGGCCGCCTCCTGCTCGTTGAACGGCTCGAAGGCGAGGATGTCATCGTAAAGGCTCATGCCCGACAGTGTACCACGCCGTGCTCGCTTCCTGCGCCCGTTCGCTTCCTGCCCCCGCCCGAGCTCCGCGCCTCCGCTTGCCCTGCGCGCGAACCAGCGGCAGCCTTGCCCCCGCGTCCTCACGCCCCCTGCGCTGCCCGCGCCTCGCGCGGCTCTCCGGCTCGTCTTGCGCGGCCCCCTCAACATCTCGGCAACATTCGCTCAGAAAAACGTTGATCGTGCTTCTTAACGATGCGCCGAGAGGTTACAATGTTACTCAGTTAGTAGCAATTGAGGAAAGGTAAGGAGGGGGTTCATGGATTTCTTGGCTGATCCGGTCTTGCTGGCGCGGTTGCAGTTCGCCCTGACGGCAAGCTATCACTTCATCTTCGTGCCAATCACCATTGGCATCGGCCTCATCATGGCCATCTTCGCCACGAAGGCGTACCGCACGAAGTCCGCGGAGGACGATGCGCTCGCGCGCATGTGGGTGAAGATCTTCACGGCGACGTTCGCCATCGGCGTGGCCACGGGCATCACCATGGAGTTCTCGTTCGGCACCAACTGGGCCGACTACGCGCGCTTCGTGGGTGACATCTTCGGCGCTCCGCTGGCCGCCGAGGCCCTGTTCGCGTTCTTCCTGGAGTCGGTGTTCTTGGGCGTGCTCCTGTTCGGGCGCAAGAAGGTGAGCCCGAAGTTCTACCTCGCGTCGTCGTGGCTCGTGTGGTTCGGCTCGTGCCTGAGCGCGCTCTGGATCCTGATCGCCAACTCGTGGATGCAGACGCCCGCGGGCGCCGAGCTCTCCGCCGACGGCACCCAGGCCGTGATCACGGACTTCTTCGCCGCCGCGTTCAACCCCTCGACGCTGTCGCGCTACGGGCACACCGTGGTGAGCCTGCTCATCATGGGCGCGTTCGTCTCGATGGCCGTGGCCGCGTGGTACCTCATCAAGAAGCGCCACGAGGGCGCCGCCATGAAGATGATGCGCGTGGGCGCCGTCGTGGGCATCGTGGCGACCTGCGTCATGCTGGGCACCGCGCACGCCTCGGCCGTCATCGTCGCGGAGGAGCAGCCCACCAAGCTCGCCATGATGGAGGGCATGTACGAGTCCGAGGCTCCGCCGCTGTACGCGTTCGGCTGGGTTGACGAGAGCGGCGAAGAGGTGCTCGCGCCCTTCTCCATCCCCGGCGGCACGAGCTTCTTGGCCACCGGCACGTGGGACACTGAGTTCCCCGGCCTGAACGACCTGGCGCAGACCGAGAAGTACGCCGACATCGACCCTGAGACCATGCCGGTGAACTTCGTGTTCCAGACCTACCACCTCATGGTGGCCATGTTCGGCGCCATCGCGCTGTGCGTGGTGCTCGCGCTCGTGTTCTCGCGCAAGGGCGCGCGGGTGAAGGGCATGCGCTGGCTGCAGTACCTCCTGCTGATCTGCCCGGTGTTCCCGTTCCTCGCCATCCAGTGCGGCTGGATGACCGCCGAGCTCGGGCGCCAGCCCTACGTGGTGTACCCCTCGACCACCGGCCCTGACGGCGTGTCCCTGCTCACCGCGGACGGCACGTCGGCCTCGGTCACGCCGGTCGAGCTGCTCATCACGGTCGTGCTGTTCCTGGTCGTGTACTTGCTGCTGTTCGTCGGCTGGGCGCGCGTGATCTCCAAGTTCATCGCGGCCGGCCCCGTCGAGGACGACTCCGACGTCGAGGCCGTCGCCGCAAGCGCCGCGGGCTCGTTCGTGAGCGCAGCTGCCGCGAAGGCTCCTGCCGCGGGCGGCGAAGCAGTCTCTGCGAAGGCTTCCGAGGAAGGGGGCGATCGATAATGACCGTTCTCAGCGTGCTGTGGTTCTTCCTGATCTTCGTCCTCATTGCGGGATACTTCATCCTTGACGGCTTTGACCTGGGCGTGGGCGTGCTGTACCCCTTCGTCGCCAAGAACGACGAGGAGCGCGCCGTCGCGCGGCGCTCCATCGGGCCGGTGTGGGACGGCAACGAGGTGTGGCTGCTCACGGCGGGCGGCGCCTTGTTCGCGGCGTTCCCGGCGGCGTACGCCACCACGTTCTCGGGCTTCTACCTGGCGGTCATGCTGGTGCTGTTCGGCCTGATCGTGCGTGCGGTGTCGTTCGAGTTCTGGGCGGGCGACCGCGCGTGGCGCAAGCTGTGGGACGTGTGCTTCTTCCTGGGGTCGCTCCTCCCGGCGCTGCTTCTGGGCGTGGCCGTGGGCAACATCTTCGCGGGCATCCCGATGGACGCCAACGGCGACTACGCGGGCATTCCGCTGCTGGGCCTGGTGACGCCGTTCACCCTGCTCACGGGCGTGCTCGGGCTGGTCATGTTCATGGCTGCGGGCGCGAGCTGGCTGGCGCTGAAGGCTCCCGAGGGCTCTGAGCTGCGCTCGCGCGCGGCCAAGCTGCGCATGCCGCTGCAGGTTGCGGCGCTCGCGGTGTTCGTCGTGGTGAGCGCGTTCGCGCTGGCGGGCGGCGTGGCCCCCGAGATGGCTCCCGAGCTGGGCATCCTGCGCGTGCTGTTCGCGGCGCTCGTGGTGGCGGCGCTCGTGGCTGCCTTCGTGGCGGGGAAGAAGAGCGACCTGCTCGCCTTCCTGGCGCAGTCAGCCGCGGCGCTGTGCCTCGTGGGCCTGCTCGCGTGCTCGATGTTCCCGAACCTCGTGGTGGCCAGCGCCGGCAGCGTCGGCGACGCCATCACGCTCATGAGCGCGGGCGCCTCCGAGCTGTCGCTGACGTACATGACGATCATCCTGTGCATCGGCCTGCCGCTCGTGCTGGTCTACCACGTGGTGATCTACCGCACGTTCCGCGGCCGCCTGACCGAGAAGGACATGGCGCACTAGGGGCGCGCGAGCGCGCAGGTTGCGGCGCGGGGCGGCGTCTCGCGCCGCCCGTCCGAGTTGCGCATCCGGGCCGTGCGCCGCGCGAGGCGCGAAAGCGCGAAACGCGGGAGAGCGCGGCGGCGTTGCGAGCCGTAAGCTCTCCGAAGTTAGGTACAATGAGCCTGGGCCTGAACGCCCGGGCTCATTTTTTCACACAGGAGAAGGGGGTCGCGCATGGCCGGCCAAGACGACATCTTCAACGACAACGACCAGGGACAGAGCGGCGACGACTCGCTGTTCGGCACGGACTCCCGCGACAACGACGCGTCGCCCATCCAGGTGGTGAACCCGTACGGCGGCGTGGAGGAGCCGGTGGTCTCGGCCGATGACGCGCCGCAGGTGGCGCAGCCGGCGAACCCCTACGCCTCGGTGCAGCCCGCCGCGGCCGAGCCGGCGGCAGGCACGTACGCGGCTGCGGGTCCTGCGGCTGCGGGAGCCGCGCAGGCGCAGTCGCAGCCTGCGGGCAACCCTTACCAGCAGACGTACGGCGGCGTGGCTGGCCCCGCGGCCGCGCAGGGCGCCGCGAACCCCTACGGAGCCCCTGCCTCGGGTGCCCCAGGCGTCCCAGGCGCCGCAGGTGCCCCAGGTGCCCCGGGCGCTGCGAGCGCCGCAGGCGCCCCAGGCGCGAACCCCTACGGCGCGCCCCAGCCGGCGGCCGGCCAGCCCTACCAGCCTTACCAGCAGCCGGCGGGTGCGGTGCCTCCCTACGGGCAGCCGCCGGCGGGCCCGCAGCCCTACGGCCAGCCCTATCCGGGCGCCGCGGCTCCCGCGTCCGCGGGCAAGGCCACGGGAGCGCTCGTGTGCGGCATCCTGGCCATCCTGCTGGCCAGCTCGGTGGTGCCGAGCATCATCCTCGGCATCGTCGCCATCGTGCTCGCCGGCAGCTACCTCAAGTCCGGCGGCACGGCGGGCACGGCGAAGGCGGGCCGCATCTGCGGCGTGCTGGGCATCGTGTTCTCGGTGATCGCGGTCGTCAGCTACTTCGCGTTCTTCGGCATGGCCGTGTCCCAGATGGCGGCGGACGAGATCGGCTCCGGCTCGGGGCTCGTGTCCTCGAGCGAGGCGTCCTCGGGCGACGTCGCGGGGTCTGGCTACACCGAGGACGAGAAGGCCGCCATCGACCTGGTGAGCGCCGAGCTCGAGAAGATCAAGACCGGCGACGAGGCGATGCTGGCCTCCATCGCGGCGATAGTCCAGGAGGACTTCGTCGAGGGCACGGGCCTCACCATGGCGCAGTGCGGCATCGACCCCGTGGAGTACGCGCGCGTCATGACGCAGGGCTTCGACTACGAGGTGAGCATGTACGTGGTCGACCGCAGCTCCGAGGGCTTCGTGGCCTTCGACGTCACGTGCCGCGACGTGTTCGACGTGCTCAACCGCTTCAACGCGCTGCTCAGCGACTTCAAGGCGTCCGGCGAGGCGCCGAACATGACGCAGGAGCAGGGCTACGCCCGCATCGGCGAGCTGTTCATGCAGGCCGTGAACGAGGCCGACATGGAGCAGGACGGCTACTTCTCCGTCGACGTGGAGTACAAGAACGGGAAGTGGGTCATGGACCAAGACGAATGGGAAGACGAGCTCGACTACTTCTTCGGACTCTACTAGGTTTTTTAGTTCCGCTCGCCTCAGGCGAGCTTATCGCGCAAGAGATGCCGCATGGCCTCCTCGCATCCTTTTTGACGCCCCGGCACGCTGATGTCGGGGCGTTTTCGTCTCTTCTGCCGGACGGCGCATCTTCGTCTTCGCACCCGTCCTCATCCTGGGGGGTTATTACGCGTCAGCTCGCTTTCTCCGACGATTCCCCATGTGGATTGGGGTGCCGGCACGCGCGCAGGCCGAGCACCTCCGCTCCGCGCCTGTCTATAGTGGGGTAGAAAGGGAAAACATGGCATCTCAAGAAAAAACAGGAGGGAAGTTCTTCGTCCGCGGCTGGGTCATGATCGCCATTGCGTTTGTCGTCGCCATCATTACGCAGGGCTTTGGCTTGTACTCCTACGGTATGCTGAAGGTCAACCTGACTGAGGCGCTCGGCGTCTCTGCGGCGGCGGTGGGAGGCGGCTTCTCCTGCTATACCATCGCCATCTCAATAAGCGGCCTGTTCGTCGGCGACGTCATCGAGCGATTCGGCCTGCGTGTGTCGCTGTGGATCTCGGCGGTTCTCTACGGTGGAGCGTTCTTCCTGCTCTCCATGGTGAGCCAGCTCTGGATGGTCTACGCCGTGTACATCATCATGGGCATCGGCAGCGCTTTCGGCGGCGTGGTTGTGGTCACGGCCATCGCGTCGAACTGGTTCGTGAAGCAACGTGGTTTGGCGACGGCTGTCATCTGGTGCGGCATGCTGCCTGGCTCGCTGTGCTCGACTTTCATCGTGGCCAACGTCGGCGCGGCGGCTGGCTGGCAGAGCGCCGCTGTCGCTCTCGGCATCATTTCCGCCATCGTGCTCGTTGCCGCTTCGTTCTTCCTCAAGTGGCGTCCGCAGGATGAGGGGCTGTTCCCTGACGGAGAGTCCTATGATCAGGAGGCCGAGCTTGAGAAGGGCAGGGTTGCCGAGAAGGGCAAGGTCATTGGCATGACGCGCGGCCAGGCGCTTGTGACGGTCTCCTTCTGGCTCATCTTCATCGCCTACGGCCTCAACGGCTTCGCCGAGATGGGCTTGTTCCAGAACATGTCGGCCTATCTCGTGTCTGAGGGCCTCGAGATGACCGAGGTGGCGGCCTTCCTGTCGTTCCTCTCGTTCGCTGGCGTCGTCGGTCGTCTCTGCACCGGCGTTGTGGTTGACAAATTCGGTCCTAAGATCGCCTACTTGGCTATCAACGTGCTCGGCGTCATCGGCATCGGCATGCTCTTGCTGGGCATGGCGGGGAACACGGTAATGCTCTACATCGCGGGCTTCTGCTTCGGCGTCAACCTCAACAGCGGCATCATCTGCTTCTCGAACGCTGTAGCGCGGACGTTCGGCACGAGGCACTACGGCCAGATCTGGGGCGCGATCTTCATGATCAAGGGCTTCGGAGACGCGGTTGGCGTGCCGCTGCTCGCCGGCGTTGCCGAAGGCTCCATGGGATGGAACGGGTCGTTCGTCATCTCCATCATCGGCATGATCGTGGCCGTGGTGTTCATGCTGCTCACGCGCAAGGAGAAGAAGCTCGTCGAGATCGAGGAAGAGGCGAAGAGGGAGGCTTTGGCTGCCTAGCGTCTCGACGCAACCAAGCGTTCCCGACATGTGCGGGAACCTGAAGAAGGAGGCTTCCGCCATAGTGCGGGGCCTCCTTTTACGTGCCTCCGCATCTTTTCCTGGTGCCATGCGGGAAGTGTGTGAGCGAGGACTGACCCTGGGGGGTGATACCCCCCACGCTCGTCGCGCTTGATCATAAGCGTCATGGGTCGGGAGCTCGTTTTTGCGCGCAGCCTGCTCTTGAGACCTGAACACGAGAGAAAGGTTTTAGCATGGCTGAAGAGAAGAAAGAACCTTTGAAGCTCGGTCGACGCGGTACGCGCAGCGACGGACTGCACGTCCAAATGTACAAGAACCGCGAGATCGACGAAGACGGCATCATGTGGGTGAAATCCCGCTGCTGGGGCTGTCACTGCAATTGCGGCATGCTCGTTGGCGTCAAGCCTGACGGCACGATCAAGGAGATCCGCCCGAATGCCGAGCAGGACACTGTCATGTGCGAGCGCGTCGGCGAACATGGCGAGCGCATGATCAAGTTCCACTACCACAAAGATCGCGTGAACTATGCGCTCAAGCGCGTCGGCGAGCGTGGCGAGGGCAAGTGGGAGCAGATTCCCTATGAGCAGGCGCTTGACGAGATCGCCGCTAAGCTGGATGCGCTCAAGAAAGAATACGGCGCGAAGACGCTGGCCATCGCCGAGGGCACGTACCGTTCCGGTCATCTGTGGGCTCGTGCCCGCTTCACCAACCTGTTCGGCAACCCGGGCAACTTGCTCGATCCCGGCCAGATCTGCTGGTGCTGGATCTACGCCATCAACATGGCCATCTGCGGCTTCCAGATCGAGCTGTCGCTGCCGCCGACGATCTTCTACTCGAACTGCATCGTGCAATGGGGCATCAACCCCAACCAGAAGTACGGCCCGAAGGCCCCGGCTTGGCGCCTCTATGAGCAGGTGCTCGCCAAGGCAGAGCGCCCGCGCATCATCGTGGTCGATCCCGAGGGCATCGAGATGACGCGCCACGCCGATTACTGGCTGCAGGTCCGTCCGGGCACGGACCTCTCCGTGATGATCGCCTGGATCAACGTCATCCTGGCCGAGGGCCTCTATGACGAGGCGTTCCTGAAGAATTGGACGAACGCCCCCTTCCTGATCAACGCCGACACCAAGAAGCTCTTGCGTGAGAGCGACGTGCGCGAGGGCGGCTCCTCCAACAACTTCGTGGTGTGGGATACCGCCCAGGGCAAGGCGGCTGTGTGGATCTCTGACGAGTGCCGTTTCGAGCATGAGGGCGTGGAGACCGAGCTGTTCGGCAACGACTACCAGGTCACGCTTGCCGACGGCACGAGCATTGCGGCGAAGACGGCCATGATGGAGCTGTGGGACCGCATCCGCGAGAACACCCCGTACGTGGCGTCGCAGGTCTCCGGCATCCCCGAGCGCAAGATTCGCGAGGCGGCGCGCTGCTACGCCGAGAACACCCCCGGCGTCATCGTGTGGGGCATCGGTGGCGGCGACCAGGTGGGATTCAACGCCACCGGCTGCGCCGTCGCCAAGACCATCCTGCGCGCCATCACGGGCAACGTCGACGTGCTCGGCGGTGAGTACGTGGGCGAGCCCGGTCCTGTCATGGCTAACGGCATGTTCCCGCTGCGTGAGTCCGAGATGGAGCTCTCCCACATGGTCAAGCCCGAGGATCGCGAGGATCTTCTCGGAGGCGATGTCAACCGCCTGGTTGGCTGGAAGGGATTCGAGCCCATCGACGAGTGCTTCAGGAAGATGTGGCGCATTCCGCGTCCTCAGGTCCATCAGCTCCTCGCGTCGGCGCCCATCGGCTTCCGTGCGATGATCACGGGCAAGCCGTACCCCGTCAAGGCGCTGATCGCCTGGTCGTCCAACCCCATGGCGTGGATGGCTGACACCCATATGGTGCATGAGGCGCTGCGCAGCCTCGACCTTCTCGTCGTCGTTGACTACTGGATCACCCCGACGGCGGCCCTGGCTGACTACGTTATGCCGGCGGCTGACTGGATGGAGCGTCCGACCTGCACGACGTCTGAGGACTCGTCCGACTACATGTGCCTCGGCGACCGCGCCGTGGTTCCCGAGGGCGAGCGCCATGTCGACTACGACTTCTTCCGCGGCCTGGGGATCCGTCTTGGCCAGGAGGAGTACTGGCCGTGGCCGACCTACGAGGACTCCATCGAGTACCGCGTCGCCCGCGTCGGCCTCTCGTACGAGGAAGCCATCGACCAGGGTGCGCTGTTCTCGGAGATGCGCTTCAACAAGCATGAGGAGGTGCTTCCCAACGGCCTCAAGCGCGGCTTCGCAACGGTGTCGAAGCGCCTTGAGCTGTACAGCTCCATCATCCAGGACCTGGGCTTCGACCCGGTTCCCGAGTATCGCGAGCTGCCGGAGACGATCCAGTCTGACCCCGAGATGGCCAAGGAATACCCCATCACCTGCACGACGGGCGGTCGCTTCATCCCGATGTTCCACTCCGAGTTCCGCCAGCTGGGTCTCGGCACGCGCGAGCAGTGGCCGTGGCCGGTGTTCACCATCAACCGCCGTACTGCCCAGGATCTGGGCATCCGCGACGGCGACTGGTGCTGGATCGAGAACAAGCGCGGTCGCATCCGCCAGCGTGCGAAGCTGACCACGTCGATCGACCTCAACGTCATCACGTGCCAGGCGAGTTGGTGGTTCCCCGAGATGCCCATGACCGAGCCGAGCCTCGGCGGCGCATTCGAGTCCAATGCCAACGTGCTGACGAACTCCGATCCGGAGACCATGGACCCGGCGTGCGGCTGCTGGTACAACCGCGGCTTCCTGGTGAAGGTGTACCGTTGCGACGAGGCGTTCCCCAGCGAGCACATCGTGCCGAAGGTTCCGATCGAGGACTCCATCCCGCCCTACATCCCGCCGGCTGAGCGCAAGCTCACCCCGATGGGCCCGGTGCGCGAGGACAACTACGGTCCCTACGGCCCCGAGTGGGGGACCTGCCCGGATACGCCGCTTGAGTGGGCTATCCATCAGCAGTAACGTTTTTCGAGCGTGAGGGGGAGGCGGCCTGTTGGGTTCTGCGCCTAGGCCTTTGAGAATGGGCACGAGGACCCGCCTCCCCCGCTTCTAAGGAGCGGCCATGTCATCACCGGAGTTCTACCGGGCCGTTGATTTTCACCCGGTCATCGATGCGGTTGCCTGCTCGCTGTGCCTGGCCTGCGTGCGTGTCTGCGGGTTGGGTGTGATCAGGCCGAACCGTGCGACGGCGGGCGTTTCGGCGGGCACGTCGGCGGACGTGTCGGCAGAAGCGCCCGCGGGCGCATCGGCTGCTCCGTCGTTGCCCCTGGAGGTTCTCCGGCACGTCTGCCGGAACTGCCGAGCCTGCGTGGCGGCATGTCGGTACGGGGCCATCAGGATCGACGCCGCCGTGGGGGGCGTCGGAGCGGGACATTTGAAGAAAGAGCTGAATGAGAGCGAGAGGGTTTGAGATGGGCGAGAGCATCGTAACCAAGCTGGATAGCAAGCGTCGAAGGATTGACCTTGTGGTCGACGAGGCGGATGTGGCTCGAGCCGTCAAGCGGGCGCGCGCGACGGTTGGCGAGTTGAGCCGCCGGCCGCTGGGCGTAAAGCAGCTTGGGGAGAACCCCGAGCAGACCAAGGAGAACGCCGTTCTCTCGCGAGCTACGCGTGAGGTAGCCGAGTCTGCCATACGCGCGGCAGTCGAGGAGCATGGCTTGCGGCTGTCGGCCAACCCGAAAAGCGAGATCGCTGCATTCGTTCAGGAGGGGCAGCCCTTCTCGTTCAGCGTCGAGGTTGAGGTGGTGCCCGAGTTTGATCTGAAGCCCTTTGACAAGCTCGTGGTGAGGTTCGAGGCGGACACGGCGGTGAGCGACGAGGATGTTGACGCGCGGCTGGAGGAGATCCGCGGTCGCAGCGCCACGGTCGAGAAGGACTCCGCCAAGCCGATCTCTGAGAACGACATCGTGGAGCTCTCGTTCGAAAGCTTCGTCGAAGGGAAGCCCTACGAGGGAAGCTCTGTGAAGGGCTACGCTTACGCGGTCGGTAGCGAGCTTTTGCCCGCTGCCTTTGAGGCAGGGCTCGTGGGCATGACGGCTGGCCAGAGCAAGACGATCGAGTTCACGGTTCCCTCTGACTTTGCCAACCCTGCGATCGCTGGGAAGGACGCGCGTTTCGACGTCGTGGTCAACCGCGTCGCCTCGTGCTCGCTGCCCGAGCTTGACGATGCGTTTGCTCAGGAATTTGGCTACGAAGACCTTGCTTTTTGGCGCAACAAGATCAAGGCGGAGCTCGCGGTGCAACGCGAGGCCGAGGTGGAGGACGCTCGCGAGAAGGCGGCGCGTGAGACTTTGGCCGACCTTCTGGAAGGCGGCCCGGATGACGCCATGATTGACGCCTCCGCCCAACGGATGCTCCAGGCATTCAAGGCCGACTTGAAGAAGCAGGGCGTCGACTTCGCCGAATACAGCCGATTCCTCAATCTGACGGAGGCCGATGTCCTCTCCGAAATGCGGGAGGAGTCCTCGACGGTCTTGCGTGAGAACCTCGCCTTGGAGAGCCTGTTCCGCTTGCGCGGCTTGAAGGTAACCGATGCCGAGCTGCGCCAGACCGTGGCTCAGCTTGCCGAGGACAGCGGGATGCCTGCCGGCGTGGCATTCGAGGAGTTCAATCAGGAGCAGCAGGCGGCGCTCCGTGAGATGACCATGCATCGCATGGCGACAGACTGGATTATGGAACACGCGGTCTTCGAGGAGGGGTAAGATAAATCTGGGCTTGGGGCCCGCCTGCGTTCTGCCAAAGTTGTCGGAAGGGGCGCCTTTGAAGCGTCAGAAGCTTTCCTCTCGGGGGGGGGGGTCATGGGTATCACGGTTCGCTATTCTGCGCCGGGCCCAGTGCGGAAGGAGTACTGCTCGGCGAGGCTGCGCCAGGAGCTTGAACGTGGGCTTGACAAGCCTTTCGTCTTCGTCTGCGCGCCGACGGGCTTCGGCAAGACGACGATCCTCTCTCGCTTCGCGCGCTCGCTCTCTCTGAAGCCCCAGTGGCATGTGGCTTGGCTGGGATTGGCGCCCGATCGCGGCGCACGGCGTCCCTTTGACTTGGTCGGGGAGATTATCAGCGCCTTCGCCCACATGCCTGACCAGGAAATGGCTGCCCCAGCCAAGCTGATCGACGCTGCATCCGACCGTGGGCTTGAGCGGTGGGGCGATGTCGTTCGCGCGCTCGGTGCGATCCAGGGGAGGGTTGCCCTGTTCCTCGACGGCATCGAGAACCTCGACGAGACGTCTCTCGGCGCATTGAACCACATTGTCACGACGATTCCCGAGCGAGTCAACATCATCGTGTCAGGGCAGCGGAATCCCGGCATCGTGCTGTTCCATTTGCGGGCAAACGAGGAAGTGTGCGAGCTTGGCGCAGATGACCTTGCGCTTACCGAAGCAGAGATCTCGGCCTTCTTCATGCGGAGGGGCATGGCCTTGGCGGGATATGACGCGGCGCTGCTTGCAGAGCGCACGAACGGGTGGATCATCGGTTTGCGCATCATAGCGGCAGTCGCGGGTGGCGCGAGCAATCCTCGTGCGGTCATGGAATCACCCGAGGCCATCCAGCCGTGGGTTGATGAGTACCTCGATCATGGGGCGGCTTCGCGTTTGGGACGTGGCATGCGTCGGTTCGTGCTCAAGATGAGCCTGTTCGATGAGTTTGACGAGCGGCTGGTCGGCGCATTCGTCGAAAGCGATGAGTTGTCACGCTGCATGGAGGAGGCGGTTGCGCAGAACCTTTTCGTGCGGAAGAGGGTCGCTGTGGCGCAAGGCGCAGCCGTTCGCTATCGAGTCCATCCGCTTTTCGCTGCCGAGCTCAGGCGACGGGCCTACCTGATGCTTGACGAAGATGAGATTCGCGCGGTGTCTGATCTCGCTATCGGCTGGTACGAGACCCGCGGTTTCTACGCGCAGGCCATAACGACGAGCCTCGCTGTCAAAGCGTACGACCGCGCATTTCAGGTGCTCTCCGACAATCTGTACGCAGTTCTGTCGAAAGACCTGGGCGGAGACCTTTCTCGATGGCTCGAGGGCTTTTCCTATCAAGGCAACCGCTACGAGTATCTGTTTTGCCTGCTGCACGCGTGGTCGGCTTTCGTTGGCGGCAAGACGAAGCGAGCGCTGACGTGGTTGGAAAGGTCTGAGCGCGCACGAGCCTCTGCGAGCGAGGGTGTGCTGCGGGGAACGGAGAACGTGTCGTGCGCTGTCAAGACGGGGACGCTTGTGTTCTCCGGCAGGTACCAGGAAGCCGTCAGCTTCGGCATGGCTTCGCTTGAGCGTCTCGGCGGTCCTCAGCTCTTTCTGCGGTGCACGGTCATGCACAACGTGGGTGAGGCGCTGGTGCGCCTCGGGCGTTTCGACAATGCGTACGAGTTTTTCGCTCGAGCGCGCATTGACGCTGAGCTTGCGGGTCGGCGCGTGATCGACATGCTTTGCTCGAGTGAGATGGCCTATATCCAGTATTTGCGCTGCAACTTGGACGCATCATCGAACATCCTCCTGCGCAGCTTGTCTTCCTGCACGGAGGAGGAGTCCGAGAAATCGTGGCCGGTGGGGCTTCTGCAGGTGGGGATGGCGCGCGCGTATCTCGGATGGGGTGATGTGGAGAAGGCACGGAATTGGCTCGGGCATGCGCTCAAGCGGCTGCGCCCTGCCGTCAACCGCGACGGCTATCTTGAAGCCCGCACGCTCCTCGCCCAGGTCAAGATGGCGGACGGATCTTTTGACGAGGCCTATGACCTGCTGTTGGAGAACTATGAGCTGATACATCTCGATCGCGTGCCCCGCGGCATCGACCTGCTTTGCCTTCTTTCCCTGGTCGAATGCCTCATGGGGCTTGGCGAGGCTGCCCGGGCGCTGAGCGTGCTTGAGGAAACAGCGTCTCGGGTGGCTCAGCAGGACGTGCTCTCGGAGCTGTCGATTCGCTGCTATCGTGCGCGCATATGGATGATGGAGGGTCGTTGCGCCGAAGCGGCCCCGCTGTTCGCCGAGGTGGAGGAGCAGGCGCGAACAGCGGGTCTTACTCTGCTCTCGATTGAGTCGCAGGTGGGCGAGGCGTGCGCGCGATCGAATCAGGGTGAGCAGGATGCGGCGCTTGACCTCGTGGCCGCGGCTCTCACGCGGGCGGCGGCGGAGTCGCTCGTCGTTGTCTTTGAAAAGAGCTTCCCCGGTCTGAGCGCGCTCGTCTATGAAATAGCCTACGCATCCAATGTCAACCGCGTCGTGTCAGGCGATCGCGCGCGAGCAAGCCGCTTTGCGCAGGAGATCATGGAGAAGCACTTGCAGCGCTCAGACGCTTCGACGGCAGATGGGCTTGAGCAGGACAGAGCCTCCCTGCTTTCGCCACGTGAGCGGCAGGTGTACGAGCTGCTCAAGCTTGGCAAGACGCGCAAGCAGATATCCGAGGAGCTCAACATCCAGATCAACACGGTGCGCACTCATGTGCGGAACGTTTATCAGAAGACGGGCATTCACGATCGCAGCATGCTGTAGGGAGCATCGCTTGCTAATCCCCTAGAGGACGGAGCCCGGCGTCGTAAGATGCCAGGCTCCGTCCTTCGGTGCTTCTAGGGCTCTTGGGTTCTGCGGTTCTTTTCAGATCCTTTTCTACCCCATGGGGGCTTCTTCCGCGTTCCTGCGGGCTTGGCGCCGCACTTTCCCCCTACCCGCGGATGGCTTGCCTCATGATGCCTTTGCTGGCGAAGTAGGTGATCAGCAGGTAGCCGCCGTAGATGACGAGCGTGAACCCGGCTGCCATCATGATGGGGCCTTGCACGGGCACGCCGAGCGCCTCGAACAGCGTGGTCGACATCACGCCGATGGCGCACGCGGAGTGGCACACCGCCAGGGCCAGCGGCGCCAGGAAGTACACGAGCACCTGCGTGAACAGCGAGCGGTTGAGCGCGCGCTCGTCGCAGCCGAGCTTCGCGAGCAGGCGGTAGCGCTGCTGCGAGTCAGCCGCCTCCGAGAGCTGCTGGATGGCCAGGATGGCGGCGGTGGCCACGAGGAAGATGAAGCCGACGTAGAGCGCCAGGTACGTGATCATCATGCGCAGCCCGTCCGCCTGCGAGCTCATCTCGGCCTTGGTGTACGTGGTCGACGCCGGCCACAGCCCGGGCTGGAAGGAGTAGGCGTCGTCGGCGTACGTGTAGCTGGTCTCGAGGTCCGAGGGCGAGCCCTTCGGGAGCGCGATCGCCAGCCCCTCGGCGAGCGCCTCGTCGCCCTCGGTGGCGCTCAGGCCGTCGGCGTACGTGAGGTTCAGGTAGCTCGTCATCGGGATGGCGCCGCCGGCGCGCAGCTCGGACACCGCCTGGTCAGGCACGACGAACACGAGCGCAGTGGCCGTCATGGCGTTGTCGGAGAACTGCACGTCGAGGATCTCATCCTGGATCCGCAGGTCATGCCCGAGGATGCTCGCGACCTTCCCCTTCTCGATGAACGCATGTGCCAGCTCGTCGGTTGCGTCCATGTTGTTGGCCAGCGCGCACTCGTCGTCAGCCAGCGTGATCGGGTCCGCGCCCGTCATCGCGCGCAGCGCGTTCAGCTGGGAGACGCCCACCACCTGGATGTTCGAGCTCTTGATGTTCTCCTCGTTCAAGACGGTGGAGAGCTCCACGTCTGCCGCGGCCTCCATGAGCGGCGCGTACGTTGAGCCGGGCACTTCCCAGTAGTCGATCTGCGCGCTTTCCTTCACGAAGTCATCCCAGGCGGGGTTCGCGTCGCGCAGCTTCGCCTCGATGTCCCAGCCGTAAGCTGTGCCGTCGGCGTACGTCGCGGGGTGCTCCGCGGCCATGCTCTCGGCGCGCGCGGTGAGGCTTTCGGACGCGGGGTGCACGAGGTCGGTCTCCTCCTCGTAGTACACGTCGGCGCGGATGGTGGCGTCGTAGGGCGCTGCCTTCTCCATGCCGCCGCAGAACACCTCGATGAGGCCCATGCCCGTGGAGAACGTGGTGATCGACAGGAACAGCAGCACGCAGACCACCCACAGCGACACGAACGCCGTGTTCACCTTGCTTGCGATCTGGCGCACGGTGAACGGCACGAGCCCGCGCAGGTACGCGCCGCGCGCCCGCGTGACCACGGCGATCGCGAACCCCGCGAGCGACCAGAAGAACACGAGCGTCCCCGCCAGCATGAGCACGGTCGCCCATGCGAACTTCGGGTCTTCCAAGTAGACCATGCCGTTCTCGATGAGCAGGCGGTACGCCACGGCCAGGACGCCCGCTGACGCCACGAACGCGGCCAGGCACACCCAGGGGTTGCGCACGGGCATCCGCTCGCTGCGCACGTTGGCGCTCAAGAGGTCGATCAGCTTGTAGCGGCGCACCGTGAGCAGGTTGAACAGCGCCACCACCACGTAGATGGCCACGAAGCACAGGAGCGTCATGAGAAGCGCCGTGCTCGAGAACACGAACTGGTAGTGCGTCATCGGGATGGTGAACAGCGCCGCTGTGGCGAACGAGAGCGCCTGGGACAGCAGGACGCCGCAGACCAGGCCCACGGCGAGCGAGATGAGGCCCACGAGCACCGTCTCGTACAGCACGATGCGCGACACCTCGCCCGGGCCCATGCCCAGCGTGAGGTAGATGCCGAACTCGTGCTTGCGCCGCTTGATGAGGAAGCGGTTCGCGTATACGATGAGGAACCCGAGCACGAACGCGATGACCACCGAGAACGTGCCGAGCAGCTCCTGGGTCACCTCGAAGGCGCTCGCGTCGGCGCCCTCGATGCTGAACAGGATCTTCTGGCTTCCGATGGAGTTGA
Source organism: Adlercreutzia sp. ZJ242 (assembly GCF_011038995.1). Taxonomy (NCBI): domain Bacteria; kingdom Bacillati; phylum Actinomycetota; class Coriobacteriia; order Eggerthellales; family Eggerthellaceae; genus Adlercreutzia; species Adlercreutzia sp. ZJ242. The sequence goes on along the minus strand of NZ_JAAKEE010000022.1, from coordinate 11,353 downwards.
ACGCGTAGAACACCGCCACGCCGAACACGAGGGTCACGAAGTAGATGGCGTAGTCCCTCACCGAGCGGCGGATGTTGCGCGCGGCGAGCTTAAGCAGCATGGCTCGCGTCACCTCCCAGAAACGCGATGACCTCCATGATGCGGTTGAAGAACTGCTCGCGCGCCATGTCGCCGCGGCGGATCTCGTTGAACAAGGTGCCGTCCTTGATGAACAGCACGCGGTTGGTGAACGACGCGGCGAACGCGTCATGCGTGACCATCATGATGGTGGCGCCCATGTCGCGGTTCATGAGGTCGAGCGTCTCGAGCATGATCTGGGCGTTGCGCGAGTCGAGGGCGCCGGTGGGCTCGTCGGCGAGCACGAGCTTGGGGTCGCTCACGATGGCGCGCGCCGCCGCCACGCGCTGGCGCTGCCCGCCCGACATCTGGTGGGGGTACTTCTTGAGCACGCCCTCCACGCTGAGCGAGCGCGCGACCGACTCCACGCGCGCGGGGATGGAGGAGGGGGCGTCGTGCTTGATGGTGAGCGCGAGCGCGATGTTCTCGTAGCCCGTGAGCGTGTCGAGCAGGTTGGAGTCCTGGAAGATGAAGCCCAGGTCGTCGCGGCGGAACTTCGCCAGCGCGCGCTTGGAGAGGCCGGTGATGTCGCGCCCGTCCACGAGGATGTGGCCGCCGGTGGGCTTGTCGATGGTGGAGACGCAGTTCAGAAGCGTGGTCTTGCCCGATCCTGACGGGCCCATGATGCCGACGAACTCGCCGGCCTCCACGTCGAAGCTCACGCCGGCGAGCGCGTGGGTGACCGAGTCGCGCGAGCCGAACACCTTCTCGATGTGGCGCACGCTCAGGATGGGCGCGCCGACGCCCCGGCCCGAGCCTCCGCTCGCGTGGGCGCCCGTGCCGTAGTTGCTGCGGGAGAAAGCCGCCGACCCGAGCGTTGCGGCCGACGGCGTTGCGAATGTCTCGCTCATTGTGAGATGCCTCCTTTTCTCGGGGATGCTCTCATCTTACGGACGCGCCCGCAAGGCATCCATCGAACCCGCTTACGGTTAGCTTACAGCTTTGTTAGGCGAGCAGGGAGGGAGATGGCGTGCGGCGATGGGAAGGGGAACGAGGAGCGCTGCGTCCGTCTGCCTTCTGCGACGGGAGGCGTTTCGTGGTAAGGTGGGTCCGTTGGGTTCCCGAGAGAAATGATGGGCGGCCATGACGGCTGAAGGTCTGGACAGCTTCGCATACGAGCCCGCTCGCTCACGCGAGTCGGAAGCGGCGCGGCGCCATTACTGGGCCGTGGCAATCGGCTTGCAGCGCGTTGACGGCCTGGAGGTTTCCCCCTACGTGCGCGAAGCGGCCGCCGGCTATGTGAGCGGCGAGCGCACCCTCGAGGAAACGGGGCGGCTCGTGCGCGCTTACCACAACGCCGCCGCCCATGCTGACACACGCGAAGCCGACCTGGTGGCCCAGCGCATCGCCGAGCTCCTGGCGGCTGCGCCTTTCTGCCTTGCGCCCGATATGCTGGTGGAAGTGCACCGCTACCTGTTCCAAGACCTCGACCCCGCGGTGTACCATCCCGGCGAGTTCAAGGCCGAGCGCATGGTGAAGCAGGAGGACATCCTGAACGGCGACAGCGTTCTGTACGCCGACCCTCTCGTCTACGACATGGCCCTCAAGGGCGCGTTCGCCACGGAGCAGGGAAGGCTCTACACCGCCTTGGAACGCGACGAGCTTGCCAGCTTCTGCCACTTCGTCGCGTTCCTCTGGCAGGTTCACCCCTTCTACGAGGGCAATACGCGCACGGTGGCGGTGTTCTCGGCGCTCTATCTCAACCACCTGGGATTTGACGTGTCGAGGGAGCCCTTCGAAAGCAGCGCCCTCTACTTTCGCGACGCCCTCGTGCGCGCCATGTACCGCAACGCCGCTGCCGGCATCTTCCCCGACGAGTCGTTTTTGGCGGCCTTCTTCGAGAACGCCCTGGGGCGCGGGCGTCACGCCCTCAATCGCGAGGACCTCGTCTGCACGGCTCTCTTCGACGCTCCGAGCCTCATCCGCAACGTCGATCCTGCCAGCGCCCTCGACAAGCGAAACCTGCCCTAGCCGCCGTTGCCTCTGCAAGCGCCTCTTCCCTCACCCGTCGAAGCGCCACGGGGACGGGTGCTCGCTCAGGGCGCGGCGGCGGTCATGGGGGAAGGCGAAGAGCACGCGCGTGCCGACGCCCTCCTCGCTGGCCAGGCCCACGCCGAGGCCCATGCGCGCGCACATGACGGCCACGAGGTAGAGCCCCATGCCGGTGGCCGAGCCCTGGGCGCGCCCCACGCTGCCGGTGAACCCGCGGTCGAACACGCGCGGCACGTCGGCGGCGGGGATGCCGCAGCCGTCGTCACGCACCTCGAGCACCGTGCGCTCGCGCGGCGTGCCGGGCTCCTCCTCGCGCGCCGAGAACGTGATGGCGTGCGCGCCGTACTTCGCCGCGTTGGTGATCACCTGCCCGAGCATGAACGTGAGCCACGGCTCGTCGGCGAGCACGGACGTCTCCTCGGGGACCTGCACGCGCAGCTCCACGCCGCGCTCGATGAGGAAGTGGGTGTTCTTGCGGCATGCCGCGCGCACCGCGGAGGCCAGGTTGAGCTCGCGGATGGCGTAGTCGTTGGAGACGGAGGTTGAGCGCGCGGAGTAGAGCGCCTGGTCAACCTGCGCCTCGATGCGCTCGAGCTCGCCTTTGAGCTTCGTGGCCTGCTGGCCGTGCATGCTCGCGAGCATGAGCTTCGCGGCGGCGATGGGCGTCTTGATCTCGTGGATCCACAGCTCGATGTACTCGCGGTGCGCCTGCGCCTGCTCGCGCTCGGCGGCGTTCTCGCTGTTCGCCACGTTGGCGAGCTGGTCGGTGACGTGGTAGAGAATGCGGCCCTCGAGGAACGCGGGCTCCTCCACGAGCGAGGTGAACTGCCCGACCTGCCCGATCTGCACGACGAACTCAGCCGCGTCGCGGTAGTGCCGCGCCCGCCGCGCGAAGTCGCTGACGAAGAGGACGATCAGGCAGGTTGCCACGAAGCCCGTCACCAGCAGGCAGGCGTGCGCCCCGATGCCGAGGATCGCCAGCATGCAGGCCATTCCCGCCAGGCAGAACACCCCGATGAGCAGCGCCGCCCACCGGTCGCGCGCATAGGCGGCGAACGTGAAGCGGGGGATGTCGGCGGCGTCGGGCATGGGGGCAGGTCCTCTCTCGATGCCTCCAAGGATAGCGCATCTGCCGGAAAAGGGCGCGCGATGACGCCTTGCTTGCAGTTTTGTAAGGGAGGTGTCTGCCCTGCGACGAGGCGTAGCTGGTTGGCGGGTCAGCGGGTTTCATGCCGTTTCGGTCATTGTGGACGAAACGGCCTTCGCCGGCTTGCCCGTCGTCCCGCTTGCCGGTTGCCCCACCTGCTGGTTGTTCCACCTGTCGGTTGCCCCACCTGCTGGTTGTCCCACCTGCCGGTGCTGACGACGTTACCGACAACGGCGCTTTTCCATCCACCCCTCAGGCGATCCTGGATGAAAAGGGGCCGTTATCGGCGATTTCCCGAGAAAAGTGGATGCGAAAGCGCCGTTGTCGGTGGTTTTCGGGGCTCGAATCGCCGATAACGGGCATTTTCCATCCATCTTTTTAGAAGCATGGATGAAAAGAGGGCGTTGTCGGTGTTCCGAGGGCCTTGAGGACTTCGAGGGTTTCGAGAATTTCGAGGGCCTTGAGCTCAAAGGACCCCGAGGCAAGCGGACGACCCGAATGAAGCAGCTCTCGGCGGTGCGTTCGGCGGGTCAGCGGGGCTTCTTGTCCTTCGCCAGCAGCGGCGCTATGGTGATGACCGCGATGCTGGCGACGATGAGGCACGAGCCGATGCCCTGCCCCAAGGTCAGCGTCTCCCCGAGCACGAGGAATGCGATGATCAGCGAGAACGGCGTCTCGCTGATGCCGATGAGGGACGACTTCGTCCCGCCGATGCGCTTGATCGCCTCGATGTAGATGAAGATGGGGAGGATGGTGGCGAACAGCGCCATCAGGGCGCCCAGCATGAGCTGGTACGCGTCGAGGTCGAGCAGCCCTGGAAGGGACGGGGCGAAGACGATGCAGGAGGCCAGCAGGCTCGTCCAAGACAGCGTGAAGGTGACGGTCAGGGGGCTCTCGGAGCGGCCGGTCTTCTGGATGAGGATGGTGTAGGCGGCGAACGCCACGCAGGAGACGATGCCGAACAGGATGCCGAGCGCATCCAGCGTGACCTCGCCTGCCGCCACCCCCGACACCATCGCAAGGCCGCTGATGGCCAGCACGAACGCGACGACGGTGGAGACGCTGAGCCGCTCCTTGAAGACGAACAGGCTGGCCACGGCAACCACGGCTGGGTAGGCGTAGAAGATCACCGTGGTCATGCCGGCGGTCAGGCGCTCGACGGTGAAGAAGTAGAAGATCGAGCTGATGTAGAAGAACACGGCCTGAAGGTACACCGAGGGCTGTCGGCTTACGAACGCCTGCCGCTTCCAGATGAGCATGAAGATTCCCAGCAGCACCGTTGCGAAGAAGAAGCGGAGGATGACCGATTGCTGCGCATTGAGGCCGGTCGCGTAGACGAGCTTTCCGAAGATGCCGAGCGTGGAGTAGAGGACGGCTTGCAGTATCGCGAGGCCGTACCCTACGACCGCCGACCCCGCTTTGCCGTCTCTGCCTTGCAAAGAGCCTCCTTAGCTTGAATGCGCACCCGCTCATGCGGCCGCCCGCTTCTCAAAACGAAGGATACACCATGATCGACGGCCGACAGGAGAGAGCCTGCCCGTCCTGCGACGAAATAGCGCTCCCGAACGCGGGGGCAGCGGGCGAGAGCAACGAGGTGAGATCTGGACGCTCAGGGACAGCGGCTACGCGCCGGAGGCCTCTGCGTGAAAAAGGCGGCGCCCTTTGGGGAAGGGCGCCACCACATCTGCGAACTTTCTGCTAGGCAAGCTCTCAGATGATCTCGCGATCAGCCGATGCGTAGATCACGTCCTCGCGGGAGTTCTCCCATCGGGGAAGCTGGAAGATGCGGCTTCCGCGCTCGCGGCAAGCCTCGATCTTGCCTTCAACCTCCTCGCCCCAGCTCAGCGCTTTGTTCGGGCACATGCCCACGCAGTAGGGGGCGCGGCCCTCGGCGGTGCGGTCGGCGCACTTGACGCAGTGCTTGGAGTAGATGGGCATCCAGCTCATGCGCAGGTCAGGCCACGTGCCGGAGGGGCGGTCGATGCCCTCGCCCGAGCCGTTGGTGCGAACGGCGACGAAGTATTGTCCGTCCTTCAGGTTGTTGCCGGTCATGCAGGATAGGGCGCAGGTCCAGCAACCGGTGCAGCGAAGCAGATCGACGAATATGGTGCTCTCTTTGATCTCTGCCATGACTACTCTGCCTCCTCCTCGTTCTCGCTGTCCTCGATTTTGCGAATGTCACAAGCGCAGTCCCAGATCGTGTCCCAGGCGCCGGCCATGCCGCTGTAGGCGCCGCCCAGCAGCGGGCCGACGGCGCAGTCGGCGACGGTGCAGTCCCACCAGAACTCGGCCGCCTTGTCGATGGTGTCCTTCTCTCCCAGGGGAACCAGCAGCTCGGAGTACATGCCGCCGTCCTCGAAGGCGCGCTTGCGCCAGCCGAACCAAACCTGGATGGTCCCCGGAGGCATGGCGTTGTCTATGCGCATCTCCACGATGCAGTGGCCGCGGTCGTTGAACACCTCGCATTTGTCACCGTCTTTGATGCCCTCGCGCTTTGCATCGACGGGGTTGATGCGCCCGGTAGGCTTCCCTCCGGAGAGCTCGGCCATCACCGGATCGTCGGTGAACATGGACTGCATGAAGAAGCGTTGGCGGCCGCTGAAGAACTGGTAGGGGAACTTGGACGTGCCCTCGCGCTCGGTCTTGAGCGTGGGAACCTCGTAGGGCTCATGGTAGAAGGCCATGGGAACGCCGATGGTTGCCAGGCGGCTCGAGTAGAACTCCATGTGGCCGGTGGGCGTGGGGAACTTCATTCCCAGGAAAGGATCCCACGGAACAGGCGGTACGGCGGCCCGGATGATCTTCTCCTCCTTCAGGCGCTCGACGGTCACCTTGGGCTCGATGTTGGCGATGAACGGAGACTGGCTGTCCAGGCGGATGGCGATCCAGTCCTCTGCCTCCATGCCCTCGAAGTACTTGCCGAAGCCCAGGCGGCAACCGAGCTCGCGGTAGATGTAGCTGGGATCCTTCGCCTCCCCCTTCGGCTCGACCGCTGGCTCCTGCAGCACGATGTGGTTGTACTGGGCGGCTGCGATCAGCTCAGTGCGCTCGAAGGGCATGCAGGCGGGCAGCACGTAGTCGGCGTACTCGCCGGTGTCGGTCATCCATATGTCTATGTCGACGATGAGCTCCATCTGCGGGAAGGTGTCCTCGATCCAACGGGAGCGGTTGGGGCAGTTGTGGACCGGGTTGCCTGACACGTTCAGGAACGCCTTGTACTTGCCCTTCTTCACGTCCTCGAAGTAGTCGGCCTGCTTCACGTAATGGGCCTTGTCGTTCTCGCGGCCCTCGGGGTAGACGATGGGCAGGTTGTTGAAGAGCAGCGGGAAGCCGCAGGGCTGAATCTCGGAGGTCACGCCGCCGCACGGCTTGCCGAGGTTGCCCGTGAGCATGCCGAGCAGGTAAAACGCGCGATACGCGTCGCCTTGGTTCTGGTAGCGGAGCCCCAGGGCTCCCACGATGAAGGCGGGACGGTGGGAGGAGTACTCCTCGCCCAGCTTGACGGCGTCGTGCGCGGGAACGCCGGTGATGGACTCCTGGTACTCCGGCGTGTAGGTGCTCAGGTGGTCTTTGAGCATCTGGAACGCGGGCCTGACGTCTTTGCCGTCGATCTGGTAGGTGCCCTCGAGCGCCGGCTTGCCGGGGTACTCCTCCTGGCCGCGCTCAGCGACCTTCATCTGGCCGGCTTCCTCGTCGAACCAGTAGAACTTGCCGTCCTCGGGCTGAGCGTACAGCCCGCTCTCCACATCGACCATCAGGGGGGCGACGGTGTATTTGATCAAGTAGGGCTCGTCGTACTCCTTGCGCTGCACGATCTGGTTCGCCATGCACAGGGCCAGCGCCGTGTCAGAGCCGGGCTTGACCGGGATGAACCAGTCGGCGTAGCCGGCCGTGCCGTCGAACAGCAAGCCCACGTCAACGATCTTGGCTCCACGTGACTTGGCTTCGACGATGTGCTTGGCTACGCGCTGCTGGTTCTCGACGGGGTTGCCGCCCCATACGATGATGTACTGGGAGCCGTCGAACTTGACGGGGTCGATCATCATGTACTTGTAAAACTCGCCCAGGTCGAAGTAGCTGGAGTAGTACGGGCCGTTGTCGAGGCCATACGCGTTCAAGGGGTCAGTACCGCCCCACAGGCAGTTCAGGCGCTCGCCAAGCAGGCTGTCCAGACCTTGCGACGGAGGCAGCGACGTGGTGATGTTCCAGAACGTGACGGATTCGGCGCCGTACTTCTCGCGAATGTCGAGCAGCTTCTCGGCGATCTCGTCGAGCGCCTCGTCCCAGCTGATGCGCTTCCACTTTCCCTCTCCGCGCTCGCCGGCGCGCTTGAGGGGGTAGAGCAGACGATCATCGGCGTACACTTGACGCCAAGACATGATGCCCTTCTGGCAGATGTGGCCCTCGCCGGCTTCGGCGCCCTGGTAGTCGATGTGCTCGGTGCGAACGATCTCGCCGTCTTTGGTGATGGTCTTGATGGCGCAAAACTCATGGTCGCCCCAGCCAGGGCAGGCTGTGCAAACCCACTTCTCCTCTGACATGGCTTGCCTCCTCTCGTTTGAGACCGCCATGCCTCGGTTGGCTGCGTGTCGGCTGCCAGAAAAGCCGACATGCTCCTCCCGAACGCGCTGACGGTCTTTCGTCGGATATAAGGATAAAGCCGTGAAAAGGGGATATGGAGAAAAGAGAACCTAGATTGATCAAGTAGATTCTCGTAAAATGAGGCATTATCCAAACTACTTGAGACGAGGCAGCCATGCTTGCCAACGAGGGTCACTCCGATTGGATCACCACCGTCGTTCTGCTCAGCCGCGCAGCGGGTGCAATCGTTCACGAGCGCGCGGGGATCTCCATGACCCAGTACCGCATCTTGCTGCGCCTCATCATGTCCGAAGGCAGCCGCACCGTCAGCTCGTTGGCTCAGGACCTGGACCTCGCCACGTCTACCGTGACGCTCAACATCAACGACCTGGAGTCCCGCAAGGCGGTCAAGCGACGCTACAGCAAGAGCGACCGGCGCGTGGTGCACGTGGAGCTCGGCGAGAAGGGACGGCATCTAGTTGAGCTGGCGGATCCGTCGATCCACGCCCTGGCCCATGAGTTCTGGTCGGTGTACACGGCTGACGAGCTCGAGCTTACGTTCAAGGACTCGGCCAACACCGCCATTGCGCATCGCCTGGCCTATCAGAAGGGCGGCGAGCTCTCCGTGGAGAACGCGTACGTGGATGCCAGCTTGGTCATGATGAACGCGTTGAGTCGGCACATGCGTCGTGCGAACATATCCCTCAACGAGTACCGCATCCTGTATCTGCTGAGCACGAGCCCCAGCGGCATGCGGCCGTCGGATGTTTGCAACACGCTGCTTCTGCGCTCGAACGAGGTTGCCGTGGCAGCGGAGAAGCTCGAGCGGCATGGCCGCGTCACGCGGGTCCGCAGCTCGGCTGATCGTCGCGTAAACCTGCTCGTCATCACCGAAGACGGCCTCGGGAAGCTCGAGCGCATGACGCCGGGGATCGTGGATACCTTCCGAACCGACATCTGCGATTTGGAGGACGGGGCGTTCGAGCGCTATGACTCCATCAGCCGGAAGGTGCTGGCGCTCAACCGCGGCAAGCACCTGATGGGCTGAGGGGCGCGGGCCCTACACCATGTAGCCTTGGCCGCGGCGGGTGACGAGGAAGGTGTCGGGAACGCCGAGGTGGCCGAGCGTCTTGCGCAGGCGGTTCACGTTCACGGTGAGCGTGTTGTCGTCGATGAACGCGTCGGACTCCCACAAGTCGCACATGATCTCGGTGCGCGAGATCACGAGCCCGGGGTTGCGCATGAGGATGTGCAGGATCTTCAGCTCGTTGCGCGTGAGCTCGGCCTGCTTGCCCTCGAACGACACCGCGCCCGCGCCCACGTCGAGCGTGACGCCCTTGTGCTCTATCCTGAGGCTGGCCGCTCCCGCCGAGCTGCGGCGCAAAAGCGACTGGATGCGCGCGATGAGCACCGCGGGGCTGTAGGGCTTGCACACGTAGTCGTCGGCGCCGAGGTTCATGCCCATGACCTCGTCGAACTCGCTGTTCGAGGAGGTGAGCATGATGATGGGCACGCTTGAGCGCGCGCGGATGTCGCGGCAGACGGTGTGCCCGTCGGTGCCGGGAAGCTTCAGGTCGAGCACCACGCAGTCGGGGTTGGTCGCGAGCGCGTCGGCTGCGGCGTGCGTGAACTGCTCGCAGCAGCGCGCCTCGAATCCCGAGAGCTCCAGCAGGTGGGCCAGCTCGCGGCGCAGCGCCGCGTCGTCCTCGATGATGTATATCCGGCTGGTCATGGGAACCTCCTGGTCAAGCTGCGTCGCGCGACGGGCAGCGTCCGCGGATGGCGCGGAACAGCGGAACAGCCGAACAGCGGGACAGCCGGTTCCGGTCTGCCGTCGCCTGCCGCCCCTGCGGTGAGCGCTCGCGCGACGTGACGCCTCGGCGTCTTCGCCATTGTAGCGCGCGGGGAAGCTCCGAGAAGACCAGCTCCCGTGAACCTTGCAAAACCGTAAGGGGAAGGGGCCGCGGCGCCCGCTGCCGAAGGGTGCCTCGGCCTCAAGGGGGTTTTCGCGCTGCGGTTCTTTACCTCAACTGCTTTCGAGAATGTCGGATGCGGCGTCGAGGCGGGAGAGGATATGTCACAATGGGAGCCGACAGAATCTGAAGGAGCCTTCGCTTTCCAGCCGGCGCACGTGCGCGGCGAAGCGTTTCGGACAGGGTAGTACGTGAAGAAGAAGGAGTGACCATGCGGGAGATGCCAGCTCATCAGCTGAACCCCAAGATCAAGATGGTGTGGCGAATCAGCGACGGGCTGTGGATCGCCGTGTGCTTCCTCGTGTGCTTCGTGCCGTTCGCCATCGCCGCGGCCGTTGACCCCGATGCCGGGTGGGCGCTCATGGTGCTCGCCGTGGTGGCTGCGGGGTTCGTGGCGCTCGCCGTGCTGTTCCTGGTGGTGCTGCCGCCCATTCGCTACGCGCGCTGGCGCTACGAGCTCTCCGACGACTACCTCGACATCGCGCGCGGCATCATCTGGCGCAAGCGCTTCATCATCCCGTTCATCCGCGTGCAGAATACCGACACGCGCCAGGGGCCCATCCTGCGCGCGTTCGGGCTGTCGAGCGTGACGGTGGCCACGGCGGCGGGCGAGCACGAGATCCCCGGCCTCGGCAACGAGGAGGCCGAGCTCCTGCGCGACCGCGCCGCCGAGCTCGCCCGCATCGCGCGGGAGGACGTGTAGCATGGACTCGCGCAATCCTCGTCAGCAGCCTTACGGCGCCGCGCCCCAGCCGGACGTGCCCCAGCAGGGGGCGCCCGTGTATGCGGCGCCCGAAGCACCTGCGGTCACGCCGCCCGCATACGCCGCGTCTGGAGCCCCTGCGGCCGTCCCGCCCGCGTACGCCGCGCCCCAGCAGGGCGTGCCCCAGCCGGGGGCGCCCGCGCCCGGCGAGCTGCAGAAGCACCACGTGCACCACAGCTATATCTGGCTCGGCTCCATCCGCACGGCGCTCGCCGTCTTGCTCGCCGTCATGGTCGCCTCCCTCTCGAGCGTCATAAGCTTCATCGCGGGCGCGAGCGAGGGCGCCCCAGCTGAGGACGCCTTCGCTGCGACGATCGCCATCGCCGCGACGGTGGCGGGCGTGGTCGTGCTCATCGGCGCGCTCGCGGCCTACCAGCTCGTCTCCTACAAGCACCTCTACTTCATGCTCTCGGCTGACGAGTTCAACCTGCACAGCGGCATCATCAACAAGAAGCGCGTGCACGTGCCCTACCAGCGCGTCCAGTCGGTCGACCAGCGCGCGAGCCTGCTGCAGCGGCTCTTCGGCGTGTGCACGGTGTCCATCGACACGGCGGGCGGGGCGTCGAACAAGGCCGTCCAGGTGCCCTACCTCACCAAGCAGCAGGCCGAGTGGCTGCGCGTCGAGCTGTTCTCCCGCAAGCGCGCGGCGCTCATGGGCGCGCAGGGCGTCCCCGGCGCCTCTGCGGGCGTCGCCGCGGGTGCCGTGCCGCCAGCCGCCGCCGCGACCCCCGCGGTCCCCGTTCCCGGCGCGGCGCCGGCCCGCGTCGCCCCCGCCTCCGG
>NZ_JAAKEE010000021.1:0-42368 GCF_011038995.1 Adlercreutzia sp. ZJ242 | reverse complement strand
TAGGAGTCTGGGCCGTATCTCAGTCCCAATGTGGCCGATCGCCCTCTCAGGCCGGCTACCCATCGCGGGCACGGTGGGCCGTCACCCCGCCGTCTACCTAATGGGCCGCGACCCCATCCCCCGCCGCGACAGCTTTGGCGGAGGGCCCATGCGGGCTCTCCGCTTCATCCGGTATTAGCCGCCGTTTCCGGCGGTTGTCCCGGCGCGGGGGGCAGGTTGGTCACGTGTTACTCACCCGTTCGCCACTGTATTCACACCCGAAGGTGTCTTAACCGTTCGACTTGCATGTGTTAGGCACGCCGCCAGCGTTCATCCTGAGCCAGGATCAAACTCTCCGTTCGGAGGCGGGGCGCGCGTGCGCCCCGCGTTTGATCGCTTAAAGCTTTGTTTTCTTTTGCCAATCACGTGGATTGACGAGGTAAAGAATGTCCGTCTGACATATCACACTCTGAATTCGAGTTCCATGTCCTCAGTATCCGGTTCTCAAGGTCCCGCGGCAGGCCGCCCCGCGGCCTCCCCGCCCGCGCCTCTCGCGAGACGCGCAAGGAGATACTTTACTCTGCTTCCTTCAGGCTGTCAACAACTTTTTTTCGATTTTGAAAAGTTTCTTTTTCGCAATCTCAGGAAGCTGTCTCGTGCCCTCTGAAAACAATCGCGCCCTCCTCAAGCGCGGTTTTGTATAGTATCGCTCAACACACGGTAACGCAAGTGTAAAGTTCCTCATACAGATTTCCTCCACAAAACAGCGACGGCGCCCCGAGGGGCGCCGTCGCCTCATGCGTTGCCTCTCGAAGGGCCTGGCCTTACACCAGCTTGACGAACTTGCGCTTCCCCACCTGGATGACAGCGCCTGCGAGCAGCGACGGCTCGACGTTGTACGTCTTCGCCGCCAGCGCCTCCCCGTTCACCTTGACGCCGCCGCCGTCGATCAGGCGGCGCGCCTCGCCCGTGCTCTGCGCGAGGCCGGCGTCGTTGAGAAGCTTGGCCAAGTACACGAGCCCCTCGGCGTTCGGCGTGAGGTCGGCTGCGTACTCGGGGATGTCGTCGGGGATGTCGTGCTTCTTGAACACCAGGTCGAACTGCTCCTCGGCTGCGACAGCCGCTTCCTCGTCGTGGTAGGCCGCCACGATGTTGCGCGCGAGCGCGCGCTTCACCTTGTTCGGATGCAGCTCGTCGGCCGCAAGGCCCGCCTCGATGGCGTCGATCTCCTCGACGGGAGCGGTCGATGCCAAGCGGTAGTACTTCACCATGAGCTCGTCAGGGATGGACATGATCTTGCCGAACATGTCAGACGGCTCGTCGGTGAGCCCGACGTAGTTGCCGTAGCTCTTCGACATCTTCTTCACGCCGTCAGTGCCCTCGAGCAGGGGCAGCGTCAGGCACACCTGCGGCTCGAGGCCCATCTTCTCCATGAGCTCGCGGCCGGCGAGCAGGTTGAACAGCTGGTCGGTGCCGCCGAGCTCGACGTCAGCCTTGATGACCACCGAGTCGTACGCCTGCATCACGGGGTAGAGGAACTCGTGCAGGCTGATGGGCTGGCTCGAGGTGTAGCGGTTGTGGAAGTCGTCGCGCTCGAGGATGCGCGCCACGGTGAAGTGCGCCGTGAGCTTGAGCAGGCCCTCCATGTCGAGCGAGAGGATCCACTCGGAGTTGTAGCGCAGCGTGGTCTTCTCGGGGTCGAGCACCTTGAACGCCTGGTCGACGTAGGTCTGCGCGTTGGCCTTGATCTGCTCGCGCGTGAGCTGGGGACGCGTCGAGTTGCGGCCCGAAGGGTCGCCGATGAGCGCCGTGCCGTCGCCGATGATGAGCGTGACGTGATGCCCCAGGTCCTGGAACTGGCGCAGCTTGCGCAGCGGGACCGCATGTCCGAGGTGGATGTCAGGGGCGGTGGGGTCGACGCCGAGCTTGATGTTCAGCGGGCGTCCGCGCTTGAGCTTCTCGAGCAGGGCCGCCTCGGGGACGATCTGCGCCGCGCCCGACTTTATGATGTGAAGTTGTTCTTCTGGTGAGAGCATGGTTGTTCTTCCTTCTTCGCGATGATGCGGAAACATGATACCGCAAAAGCCGGCAGGCTAGCTCACCCCTCGGTACAAGTGACCGCTCGTGGTGTCGGGAAGCTTGGCCAGGGTGTTGCCGTCAGCCTGCGCCACCTTGAGCGCGCGGACCGCGCGGCCGACCGCCTGGGCCGCCTGCTCTCCGTTCATGAGCGTGGTGTCAACCAGGAACGCCGAGATGCCGGCTGCCAGAAGGTCGGGGATGGCGGGCACCACGTCGAGCGCCACGCTGTTGTACAGGTGGCTGCGCCCGAGGGCGTCGGTGACCACGGGAAACTCGAAGCCCTTGCGGTCCTTCAGGAAATGCGGGCTTCGGCGCCGCGGGCAGGCGTCGCACTGCTGGTCGCAGGGGCCCTGGCTCATGAGCAGGCAGTGCTCGGTGACCATGAGCTCCTGGGAGCCCGACACGGTGACGCCGAGCTCGAGGGGCGAACCCGCCGCCACGTCCTCGATCTGGCGCAGCGTGAGCTCGGGCGACAGCCACGCGCGGCGCGCGCCGAAGTCGTGCAGCACGTGAAGCGCCAGCTGGTTCGTGGCGGGGAGGTGCGGGCCCACCTCGGCGAGCACCCCCATCTCGTCAGCTCGCTGGAGGGCGCCGAGGCTCTCGACGAGCGCCGGCTTGCCCGGCTTGACGTAGCGCCAGGGATCGAAGTCGACCTGCGCCTCGCGGGCGTCGCCGCACGGGTCGTGGTCGATCACGGGCAGGGCGATCACGCACTGCTTGGGATACCCCGCCTGCTCGGCCGTGCCCGTGAGCTGGCCCGCTATGACGGCCTCGCCGCGGCGGTAGTTGAGCGCCGGGACGTAGATGACGTCGGCGCCGGCGCGCTTCGCCGCTCGCGCGCACACCGGGTTGGTGGCCCACGCCGCGACAAGGCACGCCTTGACGGGGTCGACGCACGCGACGTCGCGGTCCTTCACGCGCGGGAGGCTGCGGCGGCGCCGACCCTCGAGCAGCGCGTCCTGCAGGCTCTCGAGCGCGGCGGCGCGGCAGTGGTGGATGGCGGAGAAGCCGATGCCCACCCCCTCGTCGAGATCGACGGAGAGGTCCTCGAGCACGAAGGGCGTCGACCCGAGGCGGTCGACGTGCGCGCGCACGTCCTGGGCGGTCACGGCCTTGGTGCGCGCGGCCTCCACGACGGGTCCCTCGGCGTAGCCGGAAGGAGGCGCCGAGGCGAAGCGCGCGCCGAGGCGGGCGGACACCGTGCGCGCGAGCCCCCCTTCGCCCTGCGCGAGCGTGAACTCCATGGAAAGCGGCGCGCCCTGGCGCAGCGTCACGCGCCCGCTGACGGGAACGCGCGGCTCGAGCGCGTCGTCAGCGAAGGCCGCCTCGGCGCTGCGCACGCGGAACACGCGGTCGCTCGCGCGCACCGAGCGCGTCTTGCCGTCAAGCGCAAGCGACGCAAGGCCGTCCTTGACGGGCGGGGTGTCGGCGAGCGTCAGCGCGACGTGGCCCTTCTTCGTCCAGAACTCGACGACGTCGCCGGCGACGAGCCGGCAGCTCGAGGCTACGAGCGCGTGCCCGTCCCTCACCGCGCTCACGCGCCCGACGAACTGGCCGCGGTTGTTGGGGCGCTGGTAGCTCATGATGTCGTTGCCGCGCTCGCCCTCGAGGTACGCCGTCGTGAAGCCACGCGAGAACGAGGCCGCGAGCTCGTCATGCTCGCCTTTCGTGGCAGCGACGCGAGCCGACGCGCCCTCCTCCTCGGCGGCGAGGACGCGGTCGAGCACGCTGCGGTAGACCGCCGTCACGGACGCCACGTACTCGGGAGACTTCATGCGCCCCTCGATCTTGAGCGAGGACACGCCTGCGCGCACGAGGTCGGGCAGAAGGTCGACGGTGCAGAGGTCTTGCGGCGAGAGCAGGTGCTCGCCCGGCGACGGGAGGTCTTTGCGGAGCGCCGCGTTCTTAAGCTCGTAGGGCAGGCGGCACGCCTGCGCGCACATGCCGCGGTTCGCGGAGCGCCCGCCGATCATGGACGACATGAAGCACTGGCCCGAGTAGCACACGCACAGCGCGCCGTGCGCGAACGTCTCGACCTCCATGTCGTAGGCCGCGGCGCAGGCGGCGAGCTCCTCCACCTCCCCGAGCGAGAGCTCGCGGGCCAGCGTGACGCGCGCGGCGCCCAAGCGCGCCGCAGCCCTGATGCCGGCGGCGCTGTGCGTGTTCATCTGGGTTGACACGTGCAGGCGCGCCTCGGGCAGCGTGCGCGTGAGCTCGGCGGCCAGCCCGATGTCCTGCACGATGAAGGCGTCGGCCCCGACGCGGTACGCCTGGCGCGCGCATTCGAGAGCCTCGGGCATCTCCTGCGGGAGCACCACGGTGTTCATGGTCACGTACACGCTGACGCCCCGCAGATGCGCGTACGCGCACGCCTGCTCGAGCGTCTCGATGGTGAAGTTGTCGGCCCCGCGGCGCGCGTTGAACGCCTCGAGGCCGAGGTATACGGCGTCTGCCCCCGCGCTCACCGCCGCGTGGAGCGCGGCGACGTTGCCGGCGGGGGCCAAAAGCTCAACGTTGTTCATTTACAGCTCAGTAGCCTTCTTGTCGGTTTCCTCAAGCAGGGACACGCCCTCGTCATAGAGCTCCTGAATGGACTTGATGCGCTCATCGTAGGTGGCGTAGTCGAAGGGGTGCTCCTCGGTTGCGCTGTCGATCTCGGTGTAGAGCCCGATGTAGGCGTTGAGCGCCTCCTTGAGCTTGTTGGTTCCGTCGACGTAGCCCGCCTGCACGTCACCGAGTCCCTCGGGGACCTCGATGGCGGCCAGCGCGTCGAGCGCCTTGAAGGCGTTGTCGGCCTGGGTGCGCATGGTGACGGCGTCACCGCGCGAGACGGCGTCCTCGAAGCTCTCCAACCGGCTCGAGAGGTCCTCCATGGCCTGGTTCACCGAGGACATGTACTGGCGGCTCTTCGCCTGCTGCTCGTTTGCCGCGCTGTTCTGCTGCGCGCAGCCGGCGAGCGCCGCCGTCATGAGGATGCCGACGCAGGCGAGCGCCAGAAGGCGCGCTATCTTGCTGTGCTTCATGGTTCTCCTATCGGTTTGCCGCAACATGCGGGCTGCGTTGCCTATGGCTGCTCGTTGCGCGGATTAGGAACGGGAGGAGTGGGGGCGTGAGAAGGAACGCCGCCGCCCTCGGCTCCACCGCCCGCGGCGCCGCCTGCGCTGCCTGCGCCGCCGCCCTCGGCCCCACCGCTGGCGTCGCCGCCTGAAGGAGGAGGCGTCGAAGGAGCCGACGAGCTCGCGGAGCTTGACGCGCTCGAGCTCGCGGAGCTTGACGCGCTCGAGCTTGAGCTCGAGATCGTCCCCGACTTGCTCGAGTAACGACCGCCGATGTGGTTCTTCTCGTCAACGAAGTTCTTCTTGTAAGCCGGGTCAGCCGCCGTGGGGAACTTCTCGAGGGGCTCATCCTTCAGCATCTGGTTCAAGAAGTCCGAGAACACGCTGGTGACGGTAGCGTAGACAGGGCTCGCGTCCTCATACCGCTCGGCGCGCTCGCCGAGCCAGAGGGCCACCGCGTACTGGGGCGTGATGCCGCAGAAGTAGCTGTCCTGCTCCTTGTCAGTGGTGCCCGTCTTGCCGCCAGCCTCCTGGCCGTTCGACAGGCGCGCAGCCGTGCCCGTGGCGCCGCGTCCCGTGATGACGCCCTTCATCACCTCGACGGCCGCATGAGAGACCTCGGGCGAGAGGACGCGCTCTCCATCAGGGTTGGAGTTGTCGACGATCACGTTGCCGCTCGCATCTTCGATGCGCTCGATGCACTCGGCCTTGTAGAGCGTGCCGCCGTTGGCGACCACCGCGTACGCCTGCGCCATCTCGAGCGGCGTCACCGACGCGATGCCGAGCGTCAGGCCCGCCACCTCGGGGAGGTCGGCGGTCATGCCGAGCTTCTCCGCCATGTCGATCACCTCGTCAACGCCCACCGACATGATGAGGCGGATGAACGCGGTGTTCGAAGACCGGGCAAACGCCTCGGCGATGGAGATGGTCCCGTAGTCCGCAAAGCCGTGGTTGTGCACGCGCTCAGCTCCTGGCACGTCAACCCATGCGCTCGCGTCGATCATGGTCTTCGGGTCGATGCCCGCCTCGAGGGCGGCGAGAAGCGTGAAGAACTTGAACGACGAGCCGCATTGGCGCCCGTTGGTGCCGTCGCCCGTCGCCATGTTCACCTGCGTCGCATCGTAGTCCTTGCCGCCGATCATGGCCTTGATGTGCCCGTTGTCGGGGTCGAGGGCCACGAGCGACACCTCGTACTTTTGCCCTACGGCGTCGAGCTTGCGCTCCGCGGCAGCCTCAGCCGCCTCCTGCGCATGGAGGTCGAGCGTGGTGTAGACGGTGAGCCCGCCCTTGAACACCTCGTCGACCGAGAACTTGTAGCGCCCGTCAGGGTCGAGCAGCTGCTCGCGCACGTAGGACGTGAAGTACGGCTGCTCGTAGATGCCCGTCTCGGAGGGCTCCTTCTCGTTGAGCGTGATCGGCTCGGCCTTGGCCGCGTCAGCCTCCTCCTGGGTGACCACGCCGTTCGACACCATGCGGTCGAGCACCACGTTGCGGCGCTTCGTGCTCTGGTCCTCGTTGAGGCGCGGGTCGTTGTAGGTGGGCGACTGCGGGATGCCGATGAGCGTGGCGGCCTCGTTGAGCGTGAGGTCGGTGGCGTGTTTGGAGAAGTAGCGCTCGGACGCCGCCTCGATGCCGTAGGCGCCGGCGCCGTAGTTGATGGTGTTCAAGTACATGAGCAGGATCTCGTCTTTGGTGTAGATCTGCTCGAGCTTGTAGGCGAGGTACATCTCGCGGATCTTGCGCTTGAACGAGATGTCGGTCATCTCGTCGGAGAGGATGGTGTTGCGCACGAACTGCTGCGTGATGGTGGACGCGCCCTCGAGCTCGCCGCCCATGAAGTTGTTCAGCAGCGCGCGGCCGACGCCGACGATGTCCACGCCGTTGTGCGCGTAGAAGCGCTCGTCCTCGGTGGCGATCGTGCCCTTGGTCACGAGCTCGCTGATCTGGTCAAGCTCGACCGGCTCGCGGTTCACCGCTTGGAACTCGGCGAGCAGGACCTGCTCGCCCGTCTCGGAGTTCGTCGCGTAGACGAGCGAGGGCTGGGCGGTGTTGAGGGCTTCGACGTTGGTGTAGTCGGGGAGGTCCTGCAGCCACGTCTGGCACAGCGCGGCGACGCCGATGACGCCCGCGACGATGACCGCGGCAACCACCGACACGGCGGCGAGCAGGATGGTCTTCCCGTTTCTCTTCTTGACGCCATGGCGGCGTTTGATCGCGCGTGAGCCCACTGTAACCTCCGTTCAAAACTCGCCTCATTGTATCATCGAGCGCATATGCCGCGCCCAAGAGTCAACTTCGAAAACAAAAGGTCACATCAAAAGGCGGAATTCTACACGAAGTGCGGCGACGGGCGACGATCCGCGCGCCTCGGGGACGCAGCCGCGCGCGTTTCGGGAACGTCGACGCCTGCCCTCGGGCCTGGCGTCGCGCTCCTTCTGGCCTGTCGCCGCGCGCATTTCGAGAACGCCACCGCGCGCATCTTGGGGCCGCCGCGCGCCTTCGGGCCTGCCGCCGCGCGCCTTCGCTACAGCCGCGGGATGCGGCCCTCGTCTTGGTCGAGCCTGCCTGAGGCCTCCTGCATCTGCTGCCGCACGGCCGCATGCCCGGTGCCGCCGTAGGTGGTCCGCGCCGCCACGATGGCCTCGAGGTTGAGGGCGCTCGTTATGTCGGCCTCGAACAGGTCGCTCTCCGCCTTGAAGTCGTCGAGCGTGAGGTCCTCCAGGTCGCACCCGCGCTTCTCGCACAGAAGCACCAGATGCCCCACCACCTCGTGCGCCTGGCGGAACGGCATGCCGCGCTTGGCGAGGTAGTCGGCCACGTCCGTCGCCGCGAGGTAGCCGCGGCGCGCCTGCGCCATCATGGCGTCGGGGTGGACCGTCATGGTCGAGATCATGCCGGCCGCGCACACGTAGCAGTCCTCGAGCGTCTGGGCTGCGTCGATGGCGCCCTCCTTGTCCTCCTGCAAGTCCTTGTTGTAGGCCAGCGGAAGCGACTTGCACGTGACGAGCAGCGCCACCAGATCCCCGATGACGCGGCCCGACTTGCCGCGGATGAGCTCGGCGAAGTCGGGGTTCTTCTTCTGCGGCATGATCGAGGAGCCCGTGGAGTAGGCGTCCGACAGCGTGACGAAGCCGAACTCGGAGGTGGACCACAGGATGATCTCCTCGCACAGGCGCGACAGGTGCATCGACGACACGCTGCAGGCGTAGATGAGGTCGAGCAGGAAGTCGCGGTCGGACACGGCGTCGAGCGAGTTGGGGATGGGGTGGTCGAACCCGAGCGCGCGCGTGGTCTGGAAGCGGTCGAGCGGGTAGGTGGTGCCCGCGAGCGCCGCCGAGCCGAGCGGGTTGGCGTCGGCTGCCGCGTACGCCGCCTGCAGGCGCTCGAAGTCGCGCGCGAGCATCCACGTGTACGCGAGCAGGTGGTGGGAGAAGAGCACCGGCTGGGCGTGCTGCATGTGCGTGTAGCCGGGCAGGATCACGTCGAAGTGCTCCTGGGCCTGCTTGATGAGCGCATGGCGCAGCGTGGTGTTGGCCCGCATGAGGTCGCGGCAGCGCTTCTTCGCGAACAGGCGCGTGTCCGTGGCCACCTGGTCGTTGCGGCTGCGCCCCGTGTGCAGGCGCGCGCCCGCATCGCCGATGTTGGCGGTGAGCACGCCCTCGATGGCCATGTGGATGTCCTCGTCGTTCACGTCGAAGGTGAACTCGCCCTCCTCGATGGACCGCTCGATCTCGGCGAGACCCGCCTCGATGTCCAGGGCGTCCTCGTGGCTGATGACGCCCTGGCGGGCCAGCATGGCGGCATGCGCCTTCGAGCCCGCGATGTCCTGCGCGTAGAGCTGCCTGTCAACCGGGAGCGACGCCCCGAAGCGCTGCGTGAACTCGCTCACGCCTTCCTCAAACCGTCCTGACCACAGTGCCATGATGCGTGTCTCTTCCCCCTCCTCTTGCCTGCTTATATATATGATGCCCGAGCGCACGATGCCGGCGATGCGGCACCGCGCGCTCGGCGATGCGCGACGGCGTGTCGCGCGGCGCGCGGCTTACGCCGTGACGCGCGCCTCCTTCATGTACGCCTCGGCCTGCTCCACCATCTGGGAGTCCGCGGCGGCGAACTCGTCAGCCGTGGAGGCCACCGGCGTGAACTGCTTGAGGGACGCGCCCATGGCGTGGCGGTTCTTCGCCCACACCTTGCAGGTGAGCGCGTGCAGGTCGATGAAGCCCTTGGCCGCGGCGTGGTCGAACTCATCGCCGGCGTCGTAGGTGGCCAGCTCGTAGGCGTAGAGCGAGTAGTCGCTCTTGCGCCCGACCACCGTGCAGCTGCCCTTGAAGAGCTTCAGCTTGACGGTGCCGGTGACGCACTGCTGGGTGGTGGCGAGGAACGCGTCGAGGGCCTCCTTGAGGGGCGAGAACCACAGGCCGTTGTACACGCACTCGGCCCACGACTGCTCGATGCCGAGCTTGTAGTGCAGCACGCTGCGCTCGAGCACGAGGTCCTCGAGCGCCTTGTGCGCCTCGATGAGCGCCAGCGCGCCCGGCACCTCGTAGCACTCGCGGCTCTTCACGCCCACGAGCCGGTTCTCGATCATGTCGAGGCGGCCGAAGCCGTTCTCGCCGGCGACCTTGTTCATGGCGTAGATGATCTCGAGGTAGCTCATCTTCTTCCCGTCAAGCGCCACGGGCAGGCCGCCCTCGAAGGTGACGTCGACGTAGGCGGGGACGTCGGGGGCGCAGGCGGGGTCGGTCGTCATGGTGTAGATGTCGGCCGGGGGCTCGCACCACGGGTCCTCGAGCACGCCGCACTCGATGGCGCGGCCCCAGAGGTTGTCGTCGATGGAGTACGGCGAGGCCGTGGTGGTGGGGACGTCGATGCCGTGCGCGGCGGCCCAGGCCATCTCCTCGGGGCGGCTGCCCAGATCCCATTCGCGCACCGGTGCGATGATCTCGAGCTCGGGGTCGAGCATCAGGATGGACGCCTCGAAGCGCACCTGGTCGTTGCCCTTGCCCGTGCAGCCGTGCGCGATGTACTTCGCGCCGAACATGTGGGCCGCGTCAACCAAGTGTTTGGCGATGAGCGGCCGCGAGAGGGCGCTCACCAGGGGGTACTTGTTCTCGTACAGGGCGTTGGCGGCCATGGCCACGTTCAGGTACTCGTTGGCGAACGACTCGCGCATGTCGACCACGAGGCAGTCGAGGGCGCCGGTCTTGAGCGCCTTGGCCTTGACCTTCTCGAGGCCGTCGTGCTCCTGGCCCAAGTCGCCCACGAGGGCGATCACGTCGAGGTTGTACTTCTCCTGCAGCCACTTGATGCAGACCGACGTGTCGAGGCCGCCTGAGTACGCGAGGATGACCTTGTCCTTCGGAGCAGAGGTGGAGGTTGCGGTGGTTGTCGTCATGATGTGCGCCTTTCTTGCTATGCGAACGGTTTGCTGCCCTTTCGCGGCGAACATCAGGTTGTTTTCGATTCGCTGCCGCCAAACCCCCGCGACTGGGCGCGGCCGAGTTTGCGGGTCTGGGGAGCAACGACGTGCGAAGTGAGCTGCTGTGCACCACGGCTTTTCCTGAGATGCGGGCGCAGGGCATGCGCCAGCGGCCTGTCTGCTCGGGGCGAGACGAGACGAGGGGAAAAGCACCCTCTCAGATGGACGTTCGTTTAACGTCGTCGCAGACGGCTGACGACGCGAACGTCGGCCGTGGTACGTCGCACGAGGAAGGCAGCGTCAGCCATGGCGCCGGAGAAGCCGGACGCGTGGGCGATATGCGTGACGCTCTGATGCATGTAAGGCAATCCCTCTCGTACAACCCGCGGGGTTGAGTACCCGCGATCAGCAAAATTGATCGTTCGATATAGTAGCGTAAGAGCAGCGGAATGCAAGGATTATTTTGCGAAATTTCCCGAAAGCGGGCGAAGGCTCAGACGAGGGGAAGGCGCACGACGCGCGGCGGACACGGAGGCGGGAGGGCGGCGCGGCGGGCAGATGGCGCGGCCGCGCGAGGGCGGCGCGGCGTGCGGCGGGTGCGGGGACGGCGGGGAGCGAAGGGTCGGCGCGCAGCGTGCGCTGCGCGCCGGAGCTGGCGTTACAGCAGCTTCCCCAGGCGCTCGACGAGCGCGTCGACGTGGGCCTTCTCGCAGATGAGCGGCGGCAGGAAGCGAAGGGTGCGCGGGCCGGGGGCGTTCAGCACGAGGCCCGCCTCAAGGCCGGCGAGCACCACGTCACCTGCGGAGGGACCGTCCTCTGCCAGGTCGGCGCCCACCATGAGGCCGTCCCCGCGTACCTCCACCACCTGCGGCAGCGCGGAAAGGCGCTCGCGCAGGTAGGCGCCCACCTCGGCCACGTGCGCGCCGAAGCCCTCGCGGGAGAGCTCGGTGAGCGTGGCGTGGGCTGCCGCGATGGCGATGTTGCTGCCGCCGAAGGTGGAGCCGTGGTCGCCCGGGCCGAACGTGTCAGCCGCGTCGCCGCGCGCCGCGCACGCGCCCATGGGGATGCCCGAGGCGATGCCCTTGGCCATGGTGACCACGTCGGGCGTGACGCCGAGGGCCTGGAACCCGTAGGGCTTGCCGACGCGGAAGATGCCGCACTGCACCTCGTCGCAGATGAGCAGCGCGCCGCGCTCGGCGGTCAGGCGGCGGGCGGCGGCCATGAAGTCAGCGGTGCACGGGTGCACGCCCGACTCGCCCTGGATGCACTCGAGCATGACGGCGCAGATCTCGTCCCCGCGCTCGGCGAACAGCTGCTCGAGCGCCGCCACGTCGTTGAAGGGCGTGGCGACGAACCCCTGCGGCAACGGCTGGAACGCCTCCTGCTTGGCGGGCTGCGCCGTGGCGGCGAGCGTGGCGAGCGTGCGGCCGTGGAAGCTCCGCTCGATGGTCACGATGAGGCGGGGCGCCGCCTCAGCCTGCTTGCCCGCCGCGACGGCCTGCTTGCGCGCGTAGAGGCGCGCGAGCTTGATGGCGCACTCGTTGGCCTCGGCGCCCGAGTTCGCGAAGAACGTCTTCCACGCGCTGCGCTCGGTGGGCTCGACCTCGGCGTTCAGCAGGTCGGAGAGTATGCGCGCCACCTCGCCGCGCTTCTCGATGTAGTAGTAGTTGCTCACGTGCATGAGCTTGGCCGCCTGCTCGCTCACGGCGGCGACGAGCGCGGGGTGGCAGTGCCCCAGGCTCACCACGCCGATGCCGGACAAAAAGTCGAGGTACTCCCTGCCCTCGCTGTCCACGAGCGTCATGCCCGAGCCCTCCACGAACTCGACCGGCTTGCGGCCGAACGTGGGCATCACGTAGCGGCTCTCAAGCTCGGCTTCTTGCTGGTAGGTCATTTCTCTTCCCTTCGAAAATAAGACATGTAGAAACAAGTATAAATCGCATGGTCTGTCAAAGTCAGCGAGGGCTTCTGAGGCGTTCCAGATAGCTCCGCCGCGCGGCTGAGCGTACTTCGGTACGCGAAGGAAAGCGCACAAGGGGCTAGGTGGAATGCATCAGAAGGCCGCAGCGTCGAGCATTCCGCCCGTTCCGTCAGGACGGGCGGAATCTCATAAGTTCCTGTTCTCGATCAGCTTCGCGGCGAAGTTGCCCACGGGCGACACGACCGACGTGTCGGGCGCGCCGGGGCGCGCGATCATGGTGCCGATGCCCTTGTCGGTGAGCAGCTCGAGCAGAAGCGCGTGCGGCGTGATGCCGTTGATGATGTGCGCGCGCATGACGCCCGCCGCGAGCGCCGTCACGCAGGAGCGCAGCTTGGGGATCATGCCCGTGGACAGCGTGCCCGAGGCGATCATGCTGCGCGCCTCGTCGAGCTTCATGTTCGAGATGAGCGTCTCGCGACGGGGGTAGTCCTCGTACAGGCCGTCCACGTCGGTGAGGAACACCACCTTGTGCGCGCCGATGGCGGCGGCGATGTGCCCGGCGGCCACGTCGGCGTTGACGTTGTAGCAGCCCGAGTCCTCCCCGATGGCGACCGACGCGATCACCGGGATGTAGTCGGCGGCCACCAAATCCTCGATGAGCGCGCTGTTGATGCGCGTGATGCGGCCCACGCGGCCGAGGCGCGCGTCAGCCTGCTCGGCCACGATGATGCCCGCGTCGGCGCCGCTGATGCCCACGGCCATGTTGCCGTGCTGGTTCATGGCCTCCACGAGCTCCTGGTTCACCTCGCCGGTGAGCACCATGCGCACGAGGCCCATGGCCTCATCGGTCGTCACGCGCTGCCCGTCGACGAACTCCACGGGCAGGTTGAAGCGCTCCATGGCGCGCGTGATGGCCTTGCCGCCGCCGTGCACGATCACGGGGTTCACGCCGATGATCTTCAGAAGCACGATGTCGGCCATGACCTCGGCGCGCAGCTCCTCGTTCTCCATGGCCGACCCGCCGTACTTGATGACCACGGTCTTGCCCGTGACGTTCTTGATCCAAGGCATGGCCTCGGTGAGGACCTCGCCGGTTATGCTGGAAACGCCGTGGGGGCGCGTCTGAGAGTCGTAGTTCATGAGCGGTAATCTCCATTGATCGAAACGTATTCGTGGCTGAAGTCGCAGGTCCACACCGTGGTCGCGCAGGCGCCCTCCCCCAGGTCGGCGTCGATGACGATCTCGGGGGCCTCGAAGCGCGCGAGCGCCTCGTCCTCGTCGAACTCGACGGTGAGCCCGCCGCGGCACACCGGCATGCCCATGATGTCGATGTCGACGTTCTCCTGCGCAAAGCGCGCGCCGCTGCGTCCGAGCGCGGCGGCGATGCGGCCCCAGTTGGCGTCGCGCCCGTAGATGGCCGTCTTGGTGAGCGGCGAGTTCGCCACCGTGCGCGCCGCCGCGTCGGCGTCGTCCTCGCTCGCCGCGCCGCGCACGTTCACCGTGACCAGGCGCGTCGCGCCCTCGCCGTCGGTCGCCATGGCGCGGGCGAGCGTGACGCACACCTGCGCGAGCGCCTCCTCGAAGCGCGCGAAGGCGGCGCTGCCCGGCTCGAGCGGCGGGGCGGCGGGAGCGGCCGCGCCGCTCGACAGGATGAAGCACGAGTCGTTGGTGGACGTGTCGGAGTCCACCGTGATCTTGTTGAAGCTCGCGTTCACCGCGCGGCTCAGCGCCGCGTGCAGGTCGGGCGCCGCGACGGGCGCGTCGGTGGTGATGACGGCGATCATGGTGGCCATGTTCGGCATGATCATGCCCGAGCCCTTCGCCATGCCGCCCACCGTGAACGTGGCACCCTCGTAGCCGACGCCCTCGCCCGAGAAGGTGACGGCGCACTCCTTTGGGTGCGTGTCGGTGGTCATGATGGCCCGCGCCGCGCTGGCGCCGCCCGCGCGCGAGGCCCTTGCGAAGGCCGCCGGCACGCCCGAGGCGAACGGCTCGAGCGGCAGGTGCACGCCGATGACGCCCGTGGAGGCCACGAGCACCTCGTCGGAGGTGCAGCCCACGGCGTCGGCCGTGATGCGCGCCGTCTCGCGCGCGGCCTCGCGCCCGATCTCGCCCGTCGCGGCGTTCGCGCAGCCGGAGTTGATGACCACGGCACGCGCGGTGCCGTAGGCGCCCGCGCCCGCGCCGCCCTCGGACAGGCGCTCCCGGCACACCTGCACGGGCGCGGCGCAGAACACGTTGGTGGTGAACACGCCCGCCGCGGCGCTCGGCTCGTCGGCTACCACGAGCGCGAGGTCGAGCCGGTCAGGGTCGGCGCGGAACCCCGCGTGGACGCCCGCGGCCGCGAACCCCTGCGCCGTGGCGACGCCGCCGTCCTCAACGTAGGCGCAGCCGAACCGCTGCGCGTAGTCGTCGTTGGTGATGCTCATCTGCTGGCCTCCTAAACGGGGACGGAGACGTAGTCGAGGCCCGTCGTCTCGGGCAAGCCGAAGACGATGTTCGCGCACTGCAGCGCCTGGCCCGCCGCGCCCTTGCCGATGTTGTCGATGGCGCCGATGCCCACGATCATGCGCGCCGCCTCGTGCACGACCACGCCCACGTGCGCGCGGTTGGTCCCCGCCACCGAAGCCGTCTTGGGCAGCTGCCCCTCCGGCATCACCGTGACGAGCGGGGACGACGCGTAGAAGTCCCGGTAGAGCTGCACGAGCTCGGACGTGCTCGGCAGAGGGGCGTCCGGCGAAAGCGGCATGGTCACCGTGGAGAGCAGCCCGCGGTTGAGCGGCGCGAGGTGCGGCGTGAACACCAGCCCGCCTGCGCGCAGCCCGAGGATCTGCTCGATCTCGGGCGTGTGGCGGTGCGTCGCCACGCCGTACGCCTCGAGGTTCTCGTTGGCGAAGCAGAAGTGCGTGCGCTCGGTGGCCTTCTTGCCCGCGCCGGTCACGCCCGACACCGCGTCGACCACGACCACGCCCTGCGCGTCGACGAGCCCCGCGCGGATGGCGGGCGCCGCCGCGAGCGAGGTGGCCGTGGGATAGCAGCCCGCGCACCCCACGAGCGCCGCGCCGCCGCGCGCGCGCTCGGCCGACGCGCGCGCCAGCTCGTCGCCGGTGAGCTCGGGCAGGCCGAAGGCGGCCTTCCGCAAGAGGTCCGCGGCCGTGTGCGGGGTCTTGTACCAGCGCTCGTAGGTCTGCGGGTCCTTCAGGCGGAAGTCGGCCGAGAGGTCGACGACCGTCACGCCCTGCGCGATGAGCGCGGGCGCCATGCCGAGCGCCGCCGTGTGGGGCACGGCGAGGAAGACGACGTCGCACGCGCTGAGGTTCGCCTCCGCATGCGTGGAGAAGGCCAGGTCGGTGACGCCTGCGAAGGCGGGGTACGCCTTCGCGAGCGGGGTGCCCGCCAGCGCGTCGGACGTGGCGGCCACCAGCTCGAAGGAGGGGTGGGCGAGCACGAGGCGCGCGAGCTCGATGCCCGCGAAGCCCGCCGCGCCGACGATTCCTGCTTTATAGGTCATAAGTGAGTCCTCGATTCAGATGGAAGCAGAGCGACCCCCGCGCCGAGGCGGCGGGAAGTCGCGAAGATACGTGATGGAGGCGCGCAGTCAGCCAGATGGGAGCGCCCGCTTTCGCAAGGCATCGCTTGAGAGCCCCGTTCGATGACAGGGTCAGGTGCGGCTGCTGCGCCACAGACGTCGTCGAGGAGCCAGCGCGCCTGCGCCGGCGAAGATCTGGGTTTTGTCGTCCAATTCCACGATCTGTCCTCGTTTTCGATGCCCTCTGCGCCCATGACCGCTGACCGTGCTAATATGAGCGCTTAACTTGAGGGTATTTTACACAAGTTCTGTTACATGGCGCTTAAATTTAAGTTCAGGAGTCGAATAATGACCGAGATCGACCAGCCAGCGCGCAAAGACAACATAGAAGCCATCGTCTCGTTCTTTGAAAGCGGCGTCAAGGACCGCGCCGAGAGGCTCGGCATCGAGCTCGAGCACACGCTGCTGCACCGCGACGGGCGCGCCGTGTCCTACAGCGAGGAGCACGGCACCGAATGGCTGCTCGAGCAGCTGAGCGCGCACTACACCGTCGAGACGCGCGACGCCGAGGGCGACCTTTTGGGCGTGGCGCGGGGGCCGCAGGCCGTGACCATCGAGCCGGCGGCGCAGGTCGAGCTCTCCGCCGGCCCCTTCGCTGACCTCGACGACGCCCGCGCGTGCTTCGAGGAGTTCGAGGAGCGCATGGCGCGCGCGCTCGAGCCGACCGACGTGCGCGTGCTCACGCTCGGCTACCACCCCACCGCCCGCGCCGCCTCGCTCGAGCTCATCCCGAAGCGCCGCTACGAGCTCATGAACCGCTACCTGGGCGCCATCTCTCCGTTCGGCGTGCGCATGATGCGCGGCAGCGCCTCGACGCAGGTGTCCCTCGACTACACCTCCGCAGAGGACTGCCTGCGCAAGCTGCGCCTGGCCTTCGCGCTCACGCCCGTGCTGTCGCTTCTGTGCGACAACGCGCCCGTGTTCGAGGGCGCGCCGCGCCCCCACGAGCTGATGCGCACCGAGATCTGGAAGTTCTGCGACCCCGACCGCTGCGGCGTGGTGCCGCACGTGATGGAGGCCGGCTTCACGCTCGAGGACTACGCGGCCTACATCCTCGACGCGCCCGCCATCCTCTCCCCTGACGCCGGCGCCGACGGGCAGTGGCGCTTCGACGAGCGCACGTTCGGGGAGATCTACGCCGAGGTCCCCATGCAGCAGGCCGACGTCGAGCACGCGCTGTCCATGTTCTTCACCGACGTGCGCCTCAAGACCTACATCGAGATCAGGCCGGCCGACGCCATGCCCGTCCCCTACGTGGTCGCCTACGCGGCGCTCATCAAGGGGCTGTTCTACTCCGCGCGCGGCCTCGACGCGCTTGACGAGCTGTTCGCGCAGGTGAGCGCCGATGACATCGCATGTGCGAAGGAGTCGCTGATGGAGGCGGGCTACGAGGGCGTGGTCTACGGGCGCGCCGCGGGCGATGTGGTCGACGACGTGATGCGCATCGCGCAGGCGGGGCTGGCCGAGAAGGACCGCGCGCACCTGGAGCCGCTGGCGAAGCTGGCCCGCGAGCGCACGACGCTCGCACGCCTCGCCTGTCGGGAAGATGTGCGCGCGTAGGCGGGGCGAGCAGGCGGGGCCCGCGGGCATGGTATAGTTCTCGCATCATGGGAGACAAGCGAAAGGAACGCTTCATGAGCAACGAGGGAAAGACCGTCAAGGCGCATTACCGGGGCACGCTTGACGACGGCGAGCAGTTCGACTCGTCCTACGACCGCGGCGAGCCCATCGAGTTCACCTGCATGGCGGGCCAGATGATCCCCGGCTTCGACCAGGCCGTAGTCGACATGCAGGTGGGCGAGAAGAAGACCGTGCGCATCGAGCCCGAGGACGCCTACGGCGAGGTCCGCGCGGAGCTCATCCAGGAGGTGCCCATGGAGAACGTGTCCAACGCCGCCGAGCTGCCCGTGGGCCAGACCGTGTACATGCACGGGCCGAACGGCCAGCCCATGCCGGTCAAGGTGGTGAAGATCGAGGACGGCATGGTGACGTTCGACATGAACCACCCGATGGCCGGCAAGGCCCTCAACTTCGAGATCGAGCTGGTCGAGGTCAAGTAGCGCGCCCCTGCGCGCAGGGGCGCGCGAGGAGGCGCTCCGCACAAGGCACGACGCCGCACGGCACGACGTCGCACGGCACGGCGCGCCCGCATGTGGAAGGGACGCGCGCTTGAGCGGTTCGAGGAGGCCCCGCATGCTTGAGCATGCGGGGCCTCCGTGCGCTCGCAGCTAGTTCGCGTACATGCTGGCGTAGGGGCGCGACGAGGCGGGGCGCAGCCGCCAGAAGCCCTCGCCGTCATCCGCGAGGGGCGCGCCGAGCTCGTCGGCGAACGCATCGTTGTAGCGCCCGAGCAGATCGCGCAAAAGCTCCTTGTCCGCCTCGTCCACCGCCTCAAGCACCAGCCCCTGCGGCACGTCCCGCGCGTCCAGCTTGCTGCGCAGGTAGATCACGCCGCCGTGCATGCCCGTGGCCAGGTACTCGCCCGGCCTGCCCAGAAGCACGATGACGCCGCCCGCCATGTACTCGCCGAGGAAGCTCCCCGCGTCGCCGCCGATCACGATGGTGGGGCGCTTCTGCTCGTACTGCTTCATGTGGATGCCCACGCGCCAGCCGCACCCGTCGCGCACGAAGATCTCGCCGCCGCGCATGGCGTAGCCCGCCGCATCGCCGCAGCGCCCGTGGATGACGATGCTGCCTGCGTTCATGGTGTTGCCGATCTGATCTTGGGCGTTGCCGAACACCTCGATGGCGCCGCCGTCCATATAGCAGGCCATGTCGTTGCCGGGCGTTCCGTGTATCTCGAGGCGCTTGCCCGCGGGCATGGCGCAGCCGAGGTAGCGCTGCGCGTACACGCGGTGCAGCTCGACCACGTCGGCGCGCTCGAGCGCCGCGCGCACCTGCTCGTTGGCCTCCTTGAAGTGAGCTGTCCCCAGCTCGACCGATGCCCGTGCCGCCAGTTCCTGGGCCATGGCTACGCACGCTCCTTCCAGCCGCGCTCGTCACGATCTGCGGGGTAGCACTTGTGCAGGCGCTCCCAGCGCGTCTTCTGCGAGAAGTCGAGGTTTGCCGGGACCTCCTCGAAGATGCGCTCGTCGAGCTCGTCGAGCGGGACCTCGTGCTCGATGAGCCACGTGTAGATGCCTGCGTTCTCGGGCCGGTTGAGCAGGATGTAGCCCACCAGGCGCCCGGCGCGCGTGACGAACTTCGCGTAGCGCGCCCCCTCGGCGATGACGCGCGCCTCGCAGCCCGCGTCCGCCGCGGGGTTGATGACGCCCGCCGTGAGCAGCGACGCCTCGAAGAAGTCGACTGCGTTGACGGCGAAGCTCCCCCGGTAGGGCTCGGCCTCGGCGGCGCCCGCCATGTGCAGGCCCGCGAGCCTGCCCTGGCGCATGGCGTTGGGCCACAGGGCCAGGGGGCGCTCGGCGCCGTCGAGCACGTCGGTCACCTGGACGACGTCGCCGGCGGCGTACACGTCGGGCAGGCTCGTCCGCAGCGTCTCGTCACAGATGAGGCCGCGTCCCTGCGCGGCGCCGGCGCTCACCGCCAGAGCGGAGTTCGGGCGCACGCCCACCGCGGCCACCACCATGTCGCAGGAGACCTCCTCGCCGTTGGTGAGGACTGCGCCCGTAACGCGCTCCCCCTCGCCGAGGAGCTCGCTTGCGGAGACGCCCGGCGAGCACGTGATGCTGTGCTCGCCGATGAGCCCCTGCAGGACGGCGGCGCCCTCGGCGTCGAGCACCGCGGGCAGAATGCGCGGCGCCAGCTCGAGCACGAGGATCTCGTCGGCGTGGTACGACAGCGCCTCGGCGGCCTTGAGGCCGATCAGGCCCGCGCCGATGACCATGATGCGACTCTCGCGCCCCTGGGCGTGCGCCGCCTTCGTGACCTGCTCGGCCATGTCCCAGACGGCCTTCGCGTCATCGAGCGTGATGAACGTGCAGACGTTGCCCTTCCCGGCAAGCCCCTTGATGGGCGGCGTGAAGGGAACCGACCCCGTGGCGAGCAGGCACTTGCCGTACGCCACGCGCTGGCCGTTGGCCAGGCGCGCCTCATGAGGCTCGGGATCAAGCTCCACGACCTCGAACTCGGGCCCGAGCAGCGCCTCTATCCGCTGGTCCTCGTAGAAGCCCGCCGGCTTGAGCCAGATCTTCTCCTCGGCGGTCTTGCCTTCGATCAGATACGAGATGAGGGGGCGTCCGTATGCGGGATAGGGCTCGCGGCTGACGACGGTGATGGAGGCGCCTTCGTCATGCGCGCGTATCTGCTCCGCCGCCGTCACGCCGGCGGCGGAGTTGCCGATGATGAGGTAGTCAGTCTTGAGGTTCGCCATGCTAGCACTCCTCGCTTTCCACGTAGATGAGCGCGCGGTTGGGGCACGCCGCCACGCAGCTGGGCTCGCCTGGCTCGCCGAGCACCTCGCCGCACAGGTCGCACTTGTACGCGACGCCCTTATCGACCACGTCCTCGACGCGCACGGCGCCGAAGGGGCACATCGACACGCACGTGCGGCAGCCCACGCACTTCTCGAGGTCAGACGTGACCACGCCCGTCTTCGGGTTCTTCGTCATGGCGCCCGAGATGCATCCCTCGACGCACTTGGGGTGGGCGCAGTGGCGGCAGTTCACGGCGAGGGAGAGCGTCTTGCCGCCCTCCACGCGCACGCGGTTTCGCGGGGCGGGGAACTCCAGCGTGAACGCCTTCACCGTGTTCTTGCTCTTCGAGTGGAACGTCTTGCAGGCCACCTCGCAGCGCCTGCAGTCGATGCACCAGGACTCGATGGCGTAGATTCTCTTCATATCATCACTCTCCCGCGTACTTCACGCCGAGGATCTCGAGCTCCTTCTCGTTGAGCCCCACGCCGCGCAGCATGAGGCGGTTGCCGCGCAGGCTGTCGATGGCGTTGATTCCCATGCCGCCCATCATCTCCTGGATCTCGTGGTTCCAGGCCCGGATCAGGTTGACCACGCGCTCGGCCGCGATCTCGGGGTTGAGGCGGCGGGTGAGCTCGGGGCGCTGCGTTGCGATGCCCCAGTTGCACTTGCCGCTCGAGCAGTCGCCGCACTGGTGGCACCCCAGCGCGATGAGCGCCGCCGAGGCGCAGTAGACCGCGTCGGCGCCGAGCGCGATGGCGCGCACCACATCGGCCGAGCTGCGCATGGAGCCCGCCGCCACCAGGCTCACCGTGGAGCGGATGCCCTCGTCGCGCAAGCGCTGGTCGACGGCGGCCAGCGCGAGCTCGATGGGGATGCCCACGTTGTCGCGGATGCGCTTGGGCGCGGCGCCGGTGCCGCCGCGGAAGCCGTCGACCACGATGATGTCGGCTCCTGCGCGCGCCATGCCCGACGCGATGGCGGCCGCGTTGTGCACGGCGGCGATCTTCACCGCAATGGGCTTGGCGTAGCGCGTGGCCTCCTTCAGCGAGAAGATGAGCTGGCGCAAATCCTCGATCGAGTAGATGTCGTGGTGGGGCGCCGGCGAGATGGCGTCGGTGCCCTGGGGGATCATGCGCGTGCGCGACACCTCGGCGTTGATCTTCTCGCCAGGCAGATGCCCGCCGATGCCGGGCTTGGCGCCCTGGCCGATCTTGATCTCGATGGCGGCGCCCGCCGCGAGGTAGTGGGGGTCGACGCCGAAGCGGCCCGAGGCCACCTGCACGATGGCGTTCGCCGCGTAGGGCTCGAGGTCACGGTGCAAGCCGCCCTCGCCCGTGTTGAAGTACGTGCCCAGCTCGCGCGCCGCCATGGCGAGCGACATCTGCGCGTTGAGCGAGATGGAGCCGAAGCTCATGGCCGAGAACATGAGGGGGACGTCGAGCTTGATCTGCGGCGGCATCGGCGAGACGAGCTTGTGCTCGCGCTCGTTGACCTTGAGCATGCCGGGGCGGCCGCCCAAGAGCACGCGCGTCTCCATGGGCTCGCGCAGAGGGTCGATGGAGGGGTTCGTGACCTGGCTCGCGTTCAGGAGCAGGTGGTCCCAGTAGATGGGGTACGGCTCGGGGTTGCCCATCGAGGACAGGAGCACCGCGCCGGTCTGCGCCTGCTTGGCGATGTCCTGCATGTAGCCGAGCGTCCAGTTCGCCGACCCGCTGTCGACCTGGGGCCATCTGGTGATGGCGATGGCCTTCGTGGGGCACATGACCACGCAGCGCTGGCAGTTCACGCACGCCGCGTGGTCGGCCACCACGCGGCCGAGGTCAGGGTCGACGCGGTGGACCTCGTTCGCGCATGAGCGCTCGCACACGCCGCATTGGACGCACAGGTCGCGGTCGCGCTCCACCTTGTAGCGAGGAAGCAGGTAGTCGAGCATGCCCCTACGCCTCCTTCCTTCTCCGCGGCAGAACGCCCACCTCGTGCTTGAACGGCTTGGCCGACGGCGTGTTCTCCGCCGACTCGCCGCGCTTGCGGCGAGCCACCTCGTCGAGCTGGACCACGAACGGCACGCCGCCCTCGATGGAGCGCACGTTCTCAGCGTCGGGGCACACGACCTCGATGGCCGCCTGCTCGCTGGCCAGATACACCATGGGGCCCTTCTCGGCTGCCATGAGCGCGCGCAGCTTGAGGCGGTCGTTGAGGGCGAGCAGCCCCTCGTCGGAGCCGAGGATCACCGAGAACGGCCCGTTCACGAGGGCGCTCGAGTAGGTGGTGCGCAGCGCCGTCTCGAAGGCGGCGCGCTCGGGGTCCATGCGGTCGATGTCATCCCACGAGCTGGCCGTCATGATGTGCGCCGCCATCTCCTGCGAGAACCCGTGGCGGCGGGCCAGCAGGTCGAACAGGTACGTGATGACCTCGGTGTCCGTCTGGAGCTCGCAGTCGTAGCCGAACTGCTCGACGTAGCGGCGGTTGGTGTCGTAGCTGGAGATCTCGCCGTTGTGCACCACCGACCAGTTGAGCAGCGTGAAGGGGTGCGCGCCGCCCCACCAGCCTGGCGTGTTGGTGGGAAAGCGCCCGTGCGCCGTCCACGCCCACGCCCGGTAGTCCTGGATGCGGTAGAACTCGCCGATGTCCTCCGGGTAGCCGACGCCCTTGAAGGCGCCCATGTTCTTGCCCGACGAGGCCACGAAGGCGCCGTCGATCTGGCCGTTGACGTGGAACACGTGCTGCATGGTGTACTCGAACTCGTCCAGGCCGCTCATGTTGAGGCGCATGGGGTGCGGCGCCACGAAGTAGCGCCAGATATCGGGCGGGTTCTTGATGGAGCCGACGCTCTCCGTGGGGATGCGCTCCTGCTTCTCGCTCATGAAGTGCTTGTCGAGGTAGGCTTCCGTCTCCGTGCGCGCGTCACGGCTCTCGTACATGATGTGGAATGCGTAGAGGTCCTTGTACTCAGGGTAGATTCCGTACGCCGCGAACCCGCCGCCGAGGCCGTTGCCGCGGTCGTGCATGAGGGCAATTGACTTCAAGATGTCGCTCCCGTCATGCCGACTGCCGCTGCGGTCCATGATGCCCGCGATGGCGCAGCCCGAGGGTATCCTGACGCGTCCCTCCCTGAGGCTTTCCCTGTTCTGCATGGATGTGCTCCTCGTCTCATAGGCAAACGCCCCAGCCATGCAGGCGCCCTGCGCCCCCGCCGCCGCAAACCCCACGGCCGAGCGCGAGGTCCGAGGTCACGCCCGAACTTGGAGCTGCGACCGCCTCGCACGCCGGAAGCGCCAACGTAGCTTAGCGGTTGGCGGGGGCGCAGGGCGCCTGCATCCTGTGGTCACCCCAGCATAGGCGGCTATTGTTTCAGATGCGTATGCTCCTCGTTTCCATCCTGTTTCGCGTGCGGCCCCGCGCAGACCGCGCGAGGCCGCACGCGTTCGGGAGGCTCAGGCCGCCGTCTTCAGGGCATCGAGCTCAACCAGCGCCTGGAGCAGGTCTATCCAGCTGTTGTAGTTGAAGAGCTCGGCGATTCTCGCAAGCCGGCGCGCGTAGTCCTCGTCAAGGGGAGGCAGACGCCCCTCGGGCACCTCCGGCGCGAACATGCCTCCCCACGAAAGGCCGTCCTCTTCGCGCAGGAAGCGCTCCTTGCGCCAGGCCGCCCCGCAGGGAGGACGGCGCGCCCGCGTCGCGCCGAAGCCGAAGTACGTCATGGCCCAGAAGACGCTTCCCACCGCGAGGCAGCGCTCCTTTTCGCACAGCGACCGCGGAACCCACATGCGCCGGCCGAGCGTCTCGGACCACGGCTCGAAGGCGAGCGGGAGAACTGAGCGCGCAAGGCGCCCCCACGCCCACGGCCTGCCGGCGCACGCGCGCTCGGCGCTGCCTTCCGCGTCTCGCAGCGCCGCGAGCCCCGCCACGCGCGCCGCTCCCCCGTCGAGCAGCGCGGCCATCTCAGGCACGTTGCCGCTGTCGAGGACGGCTGCCCCCACGCGCCGCCGCAGCGTGCCCTGCGCGTCGATCACCTCGAGCCGCTCCCAGGGGACGACGAGGCTCTCCGGATGCGCGTCCGCGCACGGCGGCACGCTGAGCATGCAGCGCAGCGACGCCTCGATCTTTCGGGCGAGCGCCTCCGCGCAGGCCCCGTCAAGCGCGTCAACCGAGACGCGCCACCCCGCCTCGGCGCCGAGGACGGCCTCGAGGAGGTCGCGCGCGCCGCATGACGCCAGCGCCTCCCTCACTGTGATGACGTCATCTGCGCTGACCTCGAGCTCTCCGAAGCAGAACTGCCGACCGTTGCCACCTGACTGCACTGACATGCGGATCACCTCTTCAATTTTCGTACACCTGTTCTTTTTCGCAGCCAGTATAGCATGAATAAGGAACATTTGTTCAGAGAAATTCGCACTATTTTTCGAAATTCGCGACGGTGCGAGGGATGCCTCGCCCGCGAGGCGAAAGCGCGCGGGCGCGCGTCAGTCACGCCCCGGAGGCAGCGTCAGTCGCACGACGCCAAACGCCGCCGCGCGCCCCTTCGGAGCCTGCGCGTCACCGCGCGCCGCCGCGCGCCCCTTCGAAGCCCGCGCATCACCGCGCGCCGCCGTGCGCCCCCTCGGCCGCGTCCTCCACCACGAGCGGGCCCTCCACCTTGGCGTCCTTCGGCAGCACGAGTGACAGCACGATGGCCACCACGAACACCACGGCCACGCAGTTGGTGGCGAACACGCTCTGCACGAGCGCGGGAAACACCCCGAAGATGTCGCTCATCTGGGTGAACCCGATGCCCACCGCGAGCGAGAGCGCGGCGATGGTGATGTTGCGCTGCGAGAAGCCGGCGCTCGCGATCATCTGGAAGCCGCTCAGGATGATGTTGCCGAACATCATGATGGTGCACCCGCCGAGCACCGCCTCGGGCAGCGACGAGAACGCCAGGCTCACCACCGGCACGAACCCGGCCAGCACGAGCACGAACGCGCCCGTGGCGATGGCGCGGCGGTTCACCACCTTCGTCATGGCGATCAGCCCCACGTTCTGCGAGAACGACGTCACCGGCGAGCAGCCGAAGCAGCCCGAGAGCGTGCTCGTGAAGCCGTCGGCCACGATGGCGCCGGAAAGCTCCTTGTCAGACGGCGCGCGCTTGAACGCCACGGCCGTGAGCGCCGACACGTCGCCGATGGTCTCGGTGGCTGACACCAGGAAGATCAGCGTGACGGAGATGATGGCGCCCAGGTCGAGCTCGGGCGTCACCGGCATGAGCGTCGGCAGCGCGACGGGGGCGGCGCCCGCGAACACGCTGAAGTCGACCTTGCCGAGCGGGATGGCCACCACATAGCCCACGACCAGGCCGAACAGCACGGCGAGCTGCTTGGTGGTGCCCTTCGCCAGCGCCTGGAACGCCAGGCACGCCACGAGCGACACCGTGCCGAGCGCCAGGTTCTCCCACGAGCCGAAGTCCTCGGCGCCCGAGCCGCCGCCGAACGACGCCGCGCCCACGCTCAGAAGCGAGAACCCGATGGCCGTCACCACCACCGCCGCCACGATGGGCGTGATGACGCGCCGCCAGTACCGCGCGAACAGGCCGAGCACGCCCTCGATGACGCCGCCTGCGATGACGGCCCCGATGAGCGCGCCGTAGCCGGACGTCGCCGCGATGGTGCAGGCCACCGACACGAAGGTGAAGCTGATGCCCATGACGATGGGCAGGCCCGAGCCCGCGCGCCACACGGGGAACAGCTGGATGAACGTGCCGATGCCCGCGATGAGCATGGCGTTCTGGATGAGCAGCGCGCCCTGCTCGGAGGTGAGGCCCGCAGCCGCCGCGATGATGGCGATGGGCGCGAGGTTCGCCACGAACATGGCGAGCACGTGCTGGAGCCCGTACGGGAACGCCCGCGCCAGAGGGATCTTCGCATCGAGCGACGAGAGCGCCGAGGCGTCCATCCCCCCGCTCATGCGCGGAACACGATCTCGCCCGTCTCGGCGTCCATGGACTCGATGATGGCGAGGGACTGCAGGTCGTAGCCGCGCTCGCGCAGGCTGTCGCCGCCGCCCTGGAACCCCTTCTCGACGGCGATGCCGATGCCCTCGACCACCGCGCCCGCGTTCTCGCAGATCTCGATGAGGCCGTTCAGGGCGCAGCCGTTCGCCAGGAAGTCGTCGATGATGAGCACGTGGTCATCGGGGCCGATGCAGCGCGTGGACACGATGACGTCGAACACCTTGCCGTGCGTGAACGACTTGATGCGCGTGGCGTACACGGTGCCGTCGAGGTTGATGCTCTGCGACTTCTTCGCGAACACCGCCGGCACGCCGAAGCACTGCGCCGTCACGGCGGCGATGCCGATGCCCGACGCCTCGATGGTGAGGATCTTGTTGATCGGGCGATCGGAGAACCGCCTCCACCACTCCCTCGCCATGGCGTCGAACAGAGCCACGTCCATCTGGTGGTTCAGAAACGAGTCGACCTTCAGCACGTCGTTGTCCTTCACCACGCCGTCGCGCCTGATGCGCTCTTCAAGCAGCCGCATAAGCCATCCTCTCCCTGTGTTGCGAAGAAGCCCGCGAGCAGGCCCCCTCCATCCTGTTCAGACAGTTTAGCGAAAAGGAGCGCGCATGGGCAGGAGACGCGCAAGGAAAAGCAGGTCTCTTTGGCAAGCGCGCCGGGCGCACGCGCCGCGCGCGTCCAGCGGCCGCGCCTCAGCGGTTGTCGACGCGCTCGGGGCTCAGGTCATGGCCCGAGAGGCGCCGCCAGGCCACTTCCTCCCAGCGCGTGTTCGGGCGGCCGTAGTTGCAGTACGGGTCGATGGAGATGCCGCCGCGCGGCAGGAACTTGCCCCACACCTCGATGTACTTGGGGTCCATGAGCCTGATCAGGTCCTTCATGATCACGTTCACGCAGTCCTCGTGGAAGCCCCCGTGGTTGCGGAAGCTGAACAGGTACAGCTTCAGGCTCTTCGACTCCACCATGCGCACGTCGGGCACGTAGCTGATGTAGATGGTGGCGAAGTCGGGCTGGCCCGTGATGGGGCACAGGCTCGTGAACTCGGGGCAGTTGAACTTCACGAAGTAGTCGACGTCCTGGTGCTTGTTGACGAACGTCTCGAGCACGGAGGGGTCGTAGTCATGCGGGTACGCCACGTTCTGGTTGCCCAGCAGCGTGAGGCTCTCAGCTTCGCTCATGGTCACTCTCCTTGAACGATCGGGCTCAGCGGCCGATCAGCGGGTCGGGGACATGGTTGGCGGCGAATGCGCGGGCGCGGTCGATGCAGGTGCCGC
Source organism: Adlercreutzia sp. ZJ242 (assembly GCF_011038995.1). Classification (NCBI taxonomy): domain Bacteria; kingdom Bacillati; phylum Actinomycetota; class Coriobacteriia; order Eggerthellales; family Eggerthellaceae; genus Adlercreutzia; species Adlercreutzia sp. ZJ242. The sequence goes on along the minus strand of NZ_JAAKEE010000021.1, from coordinate 14,692 downwards.
AGGTGCCGCAGGGGGCGTCGCCGCCCTCGTAGCACGACCACGTGAGCTCGTACGGCACGCCGAGCGCGAGGCCCTCCCGCACGATGTCCGCCTTCGACCAGGTCACATACGGCGCCTCGAGCGTGAGCTCGCCGCCCGTGCCCTCCTCGACGGCCCGGCGCATGGCTTCGACGAACGCCGGCGAGCAGTCGGGGTAGGCGTCACCCGCCCAGTCATCGTGGTGGGCGCCGTAGAACAGCGCCGAGCACCCGAGCGAGAGCGCCATCGACGCGGCCGACGACAGGAACAGCCCGTTGCGGAAGGGCACGTACGTGCTCACGAGCGGGCCGTCCGCCTCGGCGAGCTGCTCGGCGTAGCTCGCCTGCGGGACGCCCTCGGTCGAATGCGCCAGAAGCGAGCAGTTGCTGTCGGCGAAGATGGCCCCGAGGTCGAGCGTGCGCTGATCGACGCCGTAGCGCTGCGCCACCGCACGGGCCGAGTCCATCTCGCGCACGTGCCGCTGCCCATACGTGATGCTCAGCGCGACCACGTTCTCGGCCCCGAAGTCGCGCACCGCGCGGGCCAAAAGCGTGGTCGAGTCCACGCCGCCCGAGCACAGCACGAGCGCGCGCCGCGGGCGCGCTGCCTCCTCGTGCGCGCCGCCGGCCTGCGCGTCCCGCGCGTCTCCGCCAGCCAGCGCGCCGCCGGCCAGCGCCCCGCCTCGCTCCTCTTCCATCTACACGCCCCTCTCGCACGCGGGCCAGATGATCTTGTGCAGCTGCAGCTGCACCGTCACGCCCGTCAGGTCTTCTTCCTTCACGAACTCGACGATGTCCGCCGGCTCCATCGCGCCGAACACCGGGCTTGCGTACACCGCGCAGCGCTCGCACAGCCCGAAGCGCTCGACGACCTGCCTCATCACGCGCAGGTCCTCCGCTGAGCCCACGACGAACTTCACCACGTCATCGCAGGTCAGATACGCGAAGTTGCCGGTGAGCATCGAGGGCTCCTCACCGCTCGAGGGCCCCTTGTAGTCCATGGTGAGCCCGAGCGCCCCGGCGCCGCGCAGCCCCAGCTCGTCGCGCAGCTGCGCGACCTTTCGCACGTCGACCGCGCCGTTCGTCTCGATCTCAACGAAGCGCGCCGGCGCCGCCACGTCAGCCAGCAGGGCGCGCACCAGCGGCAGGAGCAGCGGCTGCAGCAAGGGCTCGCCGCCCGTGAGCGTCACGCACGGCGTGCCAGCCTCGCGCGCGAAGGCCGCGAGCTCCTCCACGCTCAGGTGCTCCACGGGGCAGCCGGGCGCGTTCGCCCAGGCGGTGTCGCAGTACGAGCAGCTGAGGTTGCAGCCCGCGAAGCGCAGGAACGTCGCCAGGCGGCCCGCGTGCGCCCCCTCGCCGTTGATGCTCACGAAGCGCTCGGCCACGGGCATGGTCAGCGCGGACGGCCCGCCGCCTTGCCCGCGCGACTCGCCGCCTTGCGCGCGCGGCGCGTCCGCGCCCTGCGCACGGCCCGTCGCCTCGTTAGCGCCCACAGTAGATCGCGCAGTTGTTCGGCGTCTCGTACACGTCGACCTGGGACACCGGCAGGCCGCGCGCGTCCAGCTTGTCGAAGAAGTAGCGCGCCAGGTTCTCGGCCGTGGTGCGGAAGGGCACGACGGAGAGCGTGAAGCCCTCCTTCTCCAGGCACGCCAGCGTCTCAGGCGCAAGCGAGCCCTCCTCCACCACGAACGAGTGGTCGAGCTCCTCGGTGAGCTCGCGCAGCGCGCTCTTGAACGCGCCGAAGTCGACGACCATGTCCTTGCAGGTGCCGGCCTTCTGCAGCTCGTCCTGCTTGAGGTAGGCCACCACGCGCCAGCGGTGCCCGTGCAGGTTCTCGCACTTGCCGTGGTAGTCGGTGAGGAAGTGGGCAGCGTCGAAGCTGCTCTCAGTCTTGAGTCCGTACGTCATAGGCTCCTCCGAAGCACCGCATCCGCCCTAGCGGCCCAGCTTGGCGCGGATCGCGCTGATCTCGTTGCTCGCCCGCGACCAGTCGCGCGCGCCGAAGCCCGCCACGCCGGCGAGCACGAGCACCATGAGGTAGAACAGCATGTTCGCCACCATGTGGGAGGCGATCTCGACGCCCTGCTGGATGAGCGCCTGCTTGATCGCCGTGACCACCACGAACACCACGATGGCCGCGAGCACGCGGATGAGGCCGCTGCGCTTCTTCAGCTCGAGCTCGTCGAGCTGCGCGACCATGCGCTGCTTCTTGTTCTTGCCATGCCCCATGCCTGGTCCTTTCGCTTGCCGCCTGCGCGCAGGCGCTTGTCTTGCAGGGTATAAGTATAGTCGAGTTCGGGAAAGGAAAACCTCCCCGGGCGCAGGCCCGAGGAGGTTTCCACAAGGTTCGGCCGAGGTGCCGCAGCGCACGGAGGCACGCGGCCCTCTGCCCGAGGGCGCCTCAGCCCCGAGGCCCAGCCTCGGGAAGGCGCGCCCTCAGAAAAGCGCGCCTAGGCGGTCGCGAGGTCCTCCGCCTCGACGACGGCAGCCTTCTTCGCGGGCGCGGGAGCAGCGGCCTTGTCGGTGAGCGCAGCTTCGAAGCCGAGCTCCTCGAGGGAGTGCAGCGCCTTCTGCTTGTGCACGTCGCGCAGCGGCGTGCGGCCGTACTTCGCGTTGTAGATGAAGAACGTGAACAGCGCCGTGATGGCCAGGCCGCACACGGCCAGGGCGAACGAGCCCAGGTGCAAGAGCGCGCCGTCAACATGGCCCATGAACAGGTCGAGGCCCACGTTGTACATGTTGTAGCCGCCCACGGTGATCATGACGCCGAAGCCCTCGCCGGAGAAGTTCATCAGCGCCGTGGAGATGCCGCACGGGGCCAGGATGCAGCCCACCATCCATGCCGTGATCAGGATGTGCAGGTGGTTGACCTTCGGCGTGATCTTCTGGACGATGATGTAGAGCAGCTGGAAGATGGCGGCCAGGATGCCGCCCACCACGAAGGCCCAGAAGAACAGCATGCCGCCCGTGGTCTTCTCCACCACGATGACGGGGTTGTTCAGGCCGAGCATGCCGCAGACGTAGCCGATGGCGATGCAGATGGCGGCGAACAGCACGTTGAACCACACGACGAACCACACGCAGTTCCACACGCACTTGCCGAACTTCTCGTTGCTCTTGGTCCACGGGCCGACGGCCTTCATGCCCACGGCCATGGCGAAGCCGGAGAACGGAAGCAGCGCGCCGAAGTCACCCCACTCCTCGACGTACTGGTAGACGGCGAAGCCGCCGAGCACGCAGCCGATGACGCCCATCGAGACGAGCGTGGCGCCGCCCATGAAGAACTCCATGGGAGTGCCGGCCAGCGCGAACTGCCAGAACGACAGGATGGCCTGCGCGATGAGCGCGAACATGCCTCCGATGAAGAAGGCGTAGACGATTGACTTGTATGGCTTCATTGATCATCCCCTAACCTTATGAGCCCAGACATGCAAAGGCCCGCGGCGCACAAGCGTCGTAGGCCCACGTGCGCGCGATCTCGTCTTCGCATATCCGCGCGCATGCTGCGTGCAAGCTTATCGGAGATGGGCTTTTCCGACCTCAACCCCTGGGTTCGATTCAGGTGGTTGACGAGGTGGAAAAAACGGTACGAGGGCTGGAACTTGCCTGTTCCAGCCCTCGTCAGCTTCCTCTCTGCCGAACGTGCCGAGCGGCGGGCGCCCGCGTGCGCGCGGGCGCGCCGAATGCGGGCAGCCGGGTGCGGGCGCGCTAGTTGCCTGCCGCGCGCGCCGCCTCGTACGCCTCGATGAGCTTCTTGGTCACGTCATGCGGCGCGTCCTCGTAGCCCTCGACGGAGATCTTGTAGGAGCCCGAGCCGCGCGTGAGCGAGCGCAGCTCCTTGGTGTAGTTGATCACCTCGGCGTAGGGCACGCGGACCTTGATGACCGTCTCGCCCGCCTCGCCGGCGTCGGTGCCGATGATGCGGCCGCGGCGCGTGGAGATGTCGCCCATGATGGTGCCGGCGTACTCCTCGCCCACCGCGATGTCCATGGTGGCCATGGGCTCGAGGATCACGGGGCTGGCCTTCTCGCACGCGGCGCGGAAGCCGATGCGCGCAGCCGTCTTGAACGCCATCTCGTTGGAGTCGACGGAGTGGTACGAGCCGTCGAACACGACGCACTTGATGTCGACCATGGGGTAGCCCGCCAGGAAGCCCTCCCTCATGGCGTCCTGCACGCCCTTGTCAACGGCCGGGATCAGGCCGTTGGGGATGGCGCCGCCCTTGATCTCGTCCACGAACTCGTAGCCCGCGCCCGGGTTGGGCTCGAGGCGCAGCCAGCAGTCGCCGAACTGGCCGGCGCCGCCCGTCTGCTTCTTGTGGCGGCCCTGGGCCTCAGCGGTCTTGCGGATCGTCTCGCGATAGGGCACGCGCACGGGGACGAGGCGCACCTCGACGCCGTTCTGGTCCTTCAGACGCGCGAGCAGCATGTCGACCTGCGTGTCGCCCATGGCGGTGAGGACGGTCTGGTGCGTCTCCTCGTCGCGGCGCAGGCGGATGGTGGGGTCGGCCTCGGCGGCGCGGGCGAGGAAGGTGCCGAGCTTGTCCTCCTCCTTCTTGTTCACGGCCTCGATGGCGACCGGGTACTGCGGCGTGGGCAGGGCCAGAGGCTCGATGGCGATGTCGCCGGCAACCGACAGCGTGTCGCCCGAGCGCGTCTCGGTGAGCTTCGGCACCACGACGATGTCGCCGGCCTTGGCGCTCTTCACGTCCATGGGCTCCTTGCCCATCATGACCTGGATCTTGCCCAGGCGCTCCTTCTTGCCCGTGCGGGAGTTGATGAGCTCGACGCCCGGCTCCAGGTAGCCCGAGAGCACCTTCAGGAAGCTCAAGCGGCCCACGAACGGGTCGGAGATGGTCTTGAACACGAAGGCCGAGGGGCGCTTCGTCTCGTCGATGGGAATGGTGGCGCCATCGGCCATCTGGCGGAAGCGGCCGTGGGAGCGCGGGTGCGGGAAGTACGTGCAGATGTCCTCCATGAGGCCCTGGACGCCCTGCATGATGATGGTGGAGCCCACGAACACGGGGACGATCAGGTCCTGGGCGATGGCCTTGTCGAGCAGCGACTCAAGCTCCTCCTGCGTGAGGCGCTCCTCGCCGTCGAGGTACTTCATCATGAGGTCGTCGTCGGCCTCGGCGACCAGGTCGCACAGCTTCTCGCGCGCCGCCTGGGCGATCTCGGCGTACTCGGCGGGGATCTCGTCGACGCGCTCCTCGGTGCTCGAGGCGTCATGGTAGCGGGCCTTCATGCGGATGACGTCGATCACGCCCTTGAAGTCCTTGTCGACGCCCATGGGGATGGTGACCGCGCCCAAGCGCGCGCCGAAGCGCGCGTGCAGGAGCGCCATGGCGGAGTCGAAGTTGGCGTTCTCGCGGTCGATGTGGTTGATGTACACGGCACGCGACAGGCGCATGTTCTCGGCTTCGCGCCACAGCTTGGTGGTCATGACCTGCGGGCCGGCGACGGCGTCGACCATGAACAGGGCCATCTCGGCTGCCTGCATGGTTGCCAGCGTGTCGCCGATGAAGTCGGGGTGCCCCGAGGTGTCGAGCACGTTGATCTTGTAGTCCTTGTAGGGAACCGGGGCGATGGAGGTGGAGATGGTGAACTTGCGCTTGATCTCCTCGGGGTCGTAGTCGAGGTAGGATTTCCCGTCGTGCGTCGTCCCCATACGCGGGGTCTTGCCGGAGACGTAGAGCATGGCCTCGGCGAGCGAGGTCTTGCCTGCGCCGTCCTGGCCTACAAGCACAACGTTACGCACATGTTCGGTAGCAGGAGCTGCCATGGTGACCACCAACTTTCGTGTTTTGCGGTTCGCGTTTCCCTACGTCAGGCGCGAACCACTCGAGCCTTAACACAGACAAACTTGAGGCAGTGCGACGAATGGCCTGTGTGCGCCATCCGACGGCATTAAGTTTAGCGCAACTTGCGGACAATGGTGAGCAGGGAGCTGAGGTTGTTTGCCCGCGCGAACAGCAGGGACGCCCCAGGCGGCCTCCCCCGGCGGGAGGCCGCCCATAATGCCGCGAGCGCGCTATAATGTAGAGTTCCGCTCCGCTTCCGCCGCGATGTCTGGAGGTCCGCCATGAGCATTCACCTCGCCAGGCCGACCGAGCGCAGCCGCCTTGCCAGGCCGACCGAACGTAGCCGCCTCGCCGCGCCGCGCGAACGCAGTTGTCTTGTCTCGCCGCCCGAGCGCAGCCGCCTCGCCGCGCCGCGCCTCTTCCTCGGCATGCTCGTCATCGCCTTCGCGAGCTTCGCCGCGGGCGCCCTCAGCAGCCAACCGCCTCCCGCCTCCCCCGTCCCCGCGCTGCTCGACGCGCTCGCGTTCGTAGGCGCGCTGAGCGTGACGACGACGGTCGCGCTTCTGGTGGGGATGAGGGTCGCCCTGCGCCGTGCGGCGACAGAGCGAGGGAATGAGGGAGGCGAAGGGGACGCTTCAGAGGAGACGGCTGCGGATGCGGAGCGCGCCTTGGGGGAGATTGCCGGCGAGGGGCGCGCCTTGGGAGAGGACGCGGAGCGCGCCTTGGAAGCACCCGCGACGCCCGCGGAGCTCGCGGGTCCCGCGGGCGCCGGCGATGCGACGCCCGTCGCGTTCGGCACGCGCCGCATCGCGCAGAGCGTCCGCCACCTGCTCGACCTCGAGCTTGACCGCTACGCGCTCACGCCCCAAGAGCTCGTCGTGGCCGAGCACATCCTGCGCGACGAGACGTACGCCGCCATCGGGCGGAGCCTGTACCTGACGGAGAGCACCGTGAAGTTCCACGCGCGCAACATCTTCGCCAAGGCGCACGTGAAGTCGAAGCGCGAGTTCGTCGCGCTCATAGAGAACAACATGGCGGGGCTCCCCCGCTCGGAGAGCCCCGCCATGAAGAAACACGCCGACGCGGGCAGGCCGGCTGCGCGGCGCGGCGACGCGAGCGGATCGGCTGCGCGGTGTGGCGACGCAGGCAGGTCGGCTGCGCGGCGCGGCGACGCTACAGCTCGGCGATGATGCGCTTCGCGCGCGCGGAGACCTCGGCCTTCGCCTTCTCCACGTCGATGGTCGAAAACGCGCCGTCGCGGTAGATCACCTCGCCGTCGCACATGGTGAGCACCACGTCGGAGCCCGAGCCCGCGAACACCACGTTGCAGAGCGCGTCGGTCATGGGGCACCACTGCGGGCCCGTCACGTCGAGCACGCAGAGGTCGGCCTTGAAGCCCTCCTTGACGAGCCCGCTGTCCGCGCGGCCCTGCGAGAGCATGCCCGCGCGCGTGGCAGCGGTGATGACCTGCTTGGGCGTGATGATGGCCGGGTCGAGCGCATGGCCCTTGTAGATGAGGCCCATGAGGTACATGTCGGCGAACATGTCGTGGTTGTTGTTCGAGGCCATGCCGTCGGTGCCGAGGCACACGTTCACGCCCGCGTCGAGCATCTGGGCCAGCGGCGCGTACCCGCTGCCGAGCTTCATGTTCGACGCCGGGTTGTTCACCGCCGACACGCCGCGCCTGGCCATGATCTCGATGTCGGCGTCATCGACCCACACGCAGTGCGCCGCGGTCACCGGCACGTCGAGCACGCCGACGGACTCGAAGTACGCGAGCGGGGTCATGCCGTCGTGGCGCTGCTTGCACTCCTCGTGCTCGGATGCGGTCTCGGAGAGGTGCAGGTGGATGGGCAGCCCCTTCTCCTTCGCGATGGCCGCGATGTCGGCGCAGGTCTGCGGGTTGGAGGTGTACTCGGCGTGGATGTTGTAGTCCATGCGGATGCGCCCGTCGGCCGCGCCGTGGAAGCGCGCCACGAAGTCCTCCATCTTCGCGCAGATGGCGTACTCGGAGAACGGCTTGGACTCGAAGAACAGCTCGCATTCGCAGAGGTTCGCCTTCATGCCCGCCTCGGTGACAGCCTGGGCGCGCTCGGGGGTGGCGTAGTACATGTCCGAGAAGCTCACCGTGCCGTAGCGCGCCATCTCGGCGCAGGCCAGCACCGTGCCCCAGTACATGTCCTCGGGCGTCATCTTGCCCTCGAAGGGCCAGCACTTCTCGTTGAGCCAGCGCTGCAGCGGCAGGTTCTCGGCATAGCCGCGCAGAAGCGTCATGGGCGCGTGCGCGTGCGCGTTCACGAGCGCCGGCATCATGAGCTTGCCCGCGCCGTCGTAGGCCTCGCCGTACGCGTCGGCGTCGGCCGGCGCCGCGCCGCCGATGTACGCGATGCGGCCGTCCCTCACGCCGACCCACTGGTCGCTCTGGTAGTCGAGGTTCTCGTCGAGGATGCCGATGTTCTTGAAAAGCATACGCGCCGCTCCCTTCCCTCGAGCCGCCCCGCAGCCTTGCAGCGCAACTCGTTATAGGATTTAATCTAATACTTGCTAGGGATTCATTTTAGCGAAACCAGGGGAAAAGGGAAGAGGGACGACGCGTTGACGGGGCTGCGTTCCATGGCGAGCAGGTAGTCTTCCCTGTCGGCGCTCTCCCAGTCAACCACGCAACCGAGCTCGCTCTTCAAGATGACGTCGAGCCAGATTCTCATGCTGCGCCCGTTGCCTTCGCGGAAAGGATGTGCGACGTTCATCTCCACGTACTTCTCGATGATCTCGTCAAAGGTGGATTGGGGCATGGACTCAACGTGCTCAAGCGCTTGGGCGAGATACATCACCGGCGCAAAGCGAAACGAGCCTTTGGCGATGTTCACGTTGCGTATTTCACCGGCAAAGGGATAGATGTCGCCGAAGAGATGGGCATGGATGGACTTGAGGCTTTCCACCGTTCCCGGGCGCATGCGATTGAGCGCGCCTGTCTCGAAGAGCTCAAGCGCCCGCGTCTTGCTGAGCCGCTCTTCCACGCGCGCAAGTTCTGCTTGGTCGGTAATTCCCAGTTTGTTCTCAAGCGCCATCCCGGCTCCTTGCCTCTCCGTTGCCCCTACGCGACCTTCTCCTTGAAGGATAGCAGCTTGTCGCGGTAATAGGCGTACCGCAAACGATAACCTTCCGCAGCGTCACCAATCAGCAGTTGCTCTTCCTTGACCAACCGATGTCGTCAAACTGAACCAATCGGCGAGAAACGCAGCCAGCACACGATTAATCTCCACATTTCTTTGGTAGAATTCTCTTGCGCGGGCAACCGTGCGGAACTTGGGAGCATGTCCCTCAGCTGGAGCTAGGTTCGGATGTTGTCATCTGGACTATTGGTGAAGGCTGGGGGACTTCCTGTCTCCGTAGCGTAAAAAGTCATAGATACGAATGCACTTGCGGAAATTCGAGTTCTTGAGCAGCACCTTCTTCTTGTCTTGATCGGATTCAACATCCACTAGCGCCTGCTTCAACAACCCCTCCAGGTCATCCACGTCGATCTCATGTTCTTCAAGGCAGGGAATAAATGCGAATGGACTGTTCGGTGCACATGCCTTCTCAAGACCCTTAATGCTGAGAAATCCTTCGAATCGCCGACGCGTAGAGGGCATCGACTTCCGAGTCGTTTTGCTTCGATAGCTATCGACAGACGCAAGAGTTGGCAGGTAAGCCGCTATATCCTTGCCAACCTCCCCATTAAGCCCACACGTATACTTGAAGACAGGCATGCTGTTGGGCCGCTGTCGCACGTACATATTCAGGTAGTTCTCGACGATAAACTTTGGGTCATAGTGTAGGTTGTCAAGCACAACGTCCTCGAAGATGTCTTCCGGCGAAATTGGCCGCCCTATGTTGGCAGGCGACACCGAAAGGCCTATCACGATTTTTTGATCAGGACTCAAGTCGTTCAGCACATTGTCGATCCCGGAAACCACGATGTCCGAAGCCGGATCGATGCGCTCCGCAAGCCTAAATACACTGCCTCGAAGTTCGCGAATGAATCGCGTGCTGTACATTTTCCTCGAACAGCGCATCGCCTCATAAATTGATTCAAAATCATCAGTGGCAATCTTGGTCATCGAGAGCGTTCTACCGCCGAAGCTCATGGCAAGCTCGCCAACAGCGGTCTCCTTCGCATGCTGAACGAAGATCAGCCGCTTGCTCAGCCGCTCAAGCTTTTCATCAGGCAGGCACTCGCATATATCACTCAATATCGACTTTATGTTTTCATCCTGAATGGAGTATCCAAGGAATACCACCGGGTATTCAACGAAGAGAGTTAGGAGCTTCGCCGATAGATATTTTCTCTTCTGGGCAAACTCAGTGTAATCGGCGCTTGTCAATACGATGCTGTCCGCCCTTAAGATAGAACCATGGATCTTGTAAATCTCCTGCGAAAACGTTTGGTCAGAGAAGAGAAGATCGCTCTCGCCAACGTAAGTCATAAATTCAGGGAAGAGCGCTTCGCACATGCAGTCGTAATTCGTCGTGATGATGCCGGCAACCTTTTCTTTTCCCGCTCGGGCAAGCTTCTCCGTTTCGGAACTATCGGCCACAATGAAGTTGGCTATCTTGTCGGCCACGTAAATCTTCATCGGGGAAGCATCTCCGGTTAGCTCACGAGCATGACGCTCGCGAAAGCCGCCAAACTTGTCAGCCGAAAAGAGGACGCGATTCACCTCGCCCTCCATCAGAGTAGCGATCAATGGCAACTCCGAGTTAGCTTCAGCATTTCGAACAGCGATCCTCGCCTGGCTCTTGAAGCGCGCATAGGCGTAGGGATCATCCAACACCTCCGCACAAACTTCTGACAGCAAGCCTTCCCAACCTGGGGTACCACAATAACGACGAGAAAGACCGGAGCCTATAAAGAGGAATGGATAGCGTCCAGCATCATCGACAGCCTGGTGAATTACATCTTTGATCCTCTCGTCCATACGCCCGCCCTTTCGTTACTTGGCAATGTGCATCACCGCATCCACATTGCCATCACCTAATAATGGCCTGTAAACTCATGCCAAACGACACGCCAAATCTTCGTCCCTACGCAACCTTCTCCTTGAAGGATAACAGCTTGTCGCGATAATAGGAGTACCGCTTGCGCCGAGTCTCGATTTCAGTCGGAAGGTCAACGAAGATTCGCGACGCACTGCGTCGCGAATCTGCTCGCCAATCATAAGCTTTCTTCGAAAAGATCCTGCTGCACCTCGGGAGGTACTTCCCAGATTCCGTTGCGCTTGCCGCCCATTCGACGCAAGAGCCCTTTGCCCTGCAAGTCAACCGTGCGCGTCTTCGCCGTCCGCTCCGATATTCCGAGCGAGGCAGCGAGCTGCTTCTGCGTCATGGCGGGCTCCGCCGACAACTCCCTCAACACAGCAAGCTCTTCCAAAGTGCAATCCAAAGTGCAGAATCTGCACTTTGAAACGGACGGGCTTGCACTTTGGGCGTCCGCGTCTTCTGACTCCGCTCCGTAGTCGATATGAAGGTGGCGGTTCTTCAGCTCATGCTGGGCGCCGAGCAGAACGTTCTCGAAGAAGCGCTCGAGGTATTCCGTCGTCGCCCGAACGCCATGCGGGTAATCGTTGTAGTTGGCGCGCACCAGCGCATTGCGGAAGTACCACGAGTTGTCGCGAAACGCGGCGTTGCCCACCTTGAATCCCATCGAGTTCAAATACTTTATGACGAACACCGCCGTCGCGCGGGTGTTTCCCTCGCAAAACGGATGGATCTGCCAAATGCCCGAGGTGAACTCGGCAACATGGCTGACGACCTGGCGCAGCGAGGCTTCCCGATAGTCGAAGCGGGACTCCTGCTCGAAGTCATATCTCAGGCTATCCCACACCATATCGTGTGCCGCATAGAGAACCGTCTCGCCCTTGAAGACCCATTCCCTCTTCGTGATGTTGTAGTCGCGGACCTTCCCAGCTTGCCCGATTATCCCGTCAAACAAACGACCGTGAATGCCGAGCAGCGTCATGGGCGAGAACTGGAAGCTTCGCTCCCCCAGAAGTTCCGCTATGCGCTGGGAGACGAGGTCGGCCTCTTCCGTCTCATCTTCGCAGATCCCGCGCGCACGGCGCTCCTCGTAGTACCCCTTTATGCACGCGCGCGCCTGGCGAGCGTCGATGTCGCCCTCGATATGCCGCTTCGCGGTATCGAGCAGGTAGTCGGAGACGCTCAGCCCGTCGACCGCCTGCAGCCCAATGGCCGTCTGCCAAGCTTCGGCCTTTTTCGCGCGATCGGGCTCGCTCTCCCGGACATACCCTTCCAGCTCGAAAGCCCAGGGCTTCATCTCGCTCATGATACCCCGCCTTCAAGGTCGGCCACGATGACGCTTGCGCGCTGCTGCTCCTTTGTGGGCTCTGGCATGGGCGATGCTCCTTTGCGTAGGTCTCCCCTCCGGAGCATCTTATTCGCACAAAAGAAAAAGGTGCGAACCCTTTCGAGTCCGCACCTGAGAAATTGGTGGAGCATAGGGGGATCGAACCCCTGACCTCATGGCTGCCAGCCATGCGCTCTCCCAGCTGAGCTAATGCCCCGAAAAGTGCGAGGAATATATTAACACAACCCTGCGCTTCGGCAAAGAAAAATTTTGGGAATTTCTCTTCCGCGCAGATGGACCCTTCCTCGCCGGCCTTCGCCGACCAGCCGTCCGGCTGCCTGGCGCAAGTCGCTACTCGGCGTCCTTGGCGGCTGCGGCCTTCGCGATCTGCTCGATGATGGCGTCGAGCGCCCCTTCGGCCGCGCACTCCTCGACCTTGCCTTCGTCGACCAGATGCGAGATGCCCGGATCCATCGGCAGCGTGGCCACCGCGGGGATCTCGTACTTCTCGGCCACGGCCGCGCCCTGGGGCTCGCCGAAGATGTAGTGCTTCTTGCCGCACTCGTCGCACTTGAAGTACGCCATGTTCTCCACCAGGCCGAGGACCGGCACCTCGAGGGAGCGCGCCAGGTTCACGGCCTTGCCCACGATCATGGCCACGAGCTCCTGCGGCGCCGACACCATGACGATGCCGTCAACCGGCAGCGTCTGGAACACGGTGAGGAACACGTCGGAGGTTCCCGGGGGCATGTCGATGAGCATGTAGTCGACGTCGCCCCAGTTCGTCTCGGACCAGAACTGGCGCAGCACGCCGGTGACCACCGGGCCGCGCCACGCGACCGGCAGGTCGTCCTGGGGAAGCATGAGGTTCACCGACATGACCGGGATGCCGCTGGCGGACACCGCGGGGTTGATGCCGTCGGCGTCGGCCGTGAGGTGGTCCGTGATGCCGAAGGACTTCGGGATGGACGGGCCGGTGACGTCGGCGTCGAGGATGGCGACCTTCTTGCCGCGCTTGTTCAGCTCGCTCGCCAGAAGGCAGGTCACGAGCGACTTGCCCACGCCGCCCTTGCCGGACACCACGCCGATGACGTGCTTGATGGTCGAGCGCTTGTTCGTCTCCAGGGTGCTCGGGCCTGCGTCAGCCGTGCGATCGCCGCAGCCTGCGACGCCGCAGCTTGAGCACTCGTGCGTGCACTCTTCTTCTGCCATGGTTTTCCCTCTCTCGGGTTGCGGCCGCACCTGCGCTTTCGCGCGCGGCCTCTCGTCTTTTACAATGCGGATGATAGCACAACGAAGCGGGGCGGCCCGCAAGCCGCCCCGTCGTGCGTATTCTTTTGTTGTCCTCGCGCTACTCGGGCTTGACCGAGGCGTAGAAGGTGGCCTTGCCGAACAGGTCCTTGATGGACTGGCCGTCAGCGAACGGGAGCTCGAGGAACTCGGAGATGGTGGGCACCAGCTCGCTGCAGTCCATGTAATGGCCCTTCTCGTTGAGCTGCGTGGTGTCCTGGACGCGCCAATAGCGATCGTTCACGTCTGTCAGATAGTAGGTGGCTCCGTCAACGTCCATGTACACCGCATGGTTGGCATGGAGGTAGACCTGCAAGTCATCGTAGGATACTTCGAGCACCTCTGCTGCTTTCACTCCCATAACGACCCCTTTCCTTCCGAGGATTACGTTACCTCCATGATACCAAAACCGCATGAGGAGCCGCGGTGAAGTTTGACAAAGTTGGCGACGGCGGCGCGGGCTACGCGCGGGCGGCGAAGTACCGGGTGGCGATCCGGGCCGACTCGGCGGCGTCCTTGGCGTAGAAGTCGGCCTTGATCTGGTCGGCGTATTCCTGCGTGAGGACGGCGCCGCCCACCATGACGGCGACGCCGGGAAGCTCGGCATGAAGAAGCGCGATGGTGCGCTCCATGGCGCGCACCGTGGTGGTCATGAGCGCCGAGAGCCCCACGAGGCGCGCGCCGCTTTCGCGGGCGGCGGACACGACGCGCTCGGGCGGCACGTCGCGCCCCAGGTCGATGACGGGAAACCCGTAGTTCTCGAGCAGCATCTTGACGATGTTCTTGCCGATGTCGTGGATGTCGCCCTCGACGGTGGCCACGATGATCGCGCGCTCGGGCGCCGGCGCGGCGGCGCCTGGGGCGCCTTCCGCGCTCGCGTCGCCTCCCGACCCTGGCCCCGCGGGCGCCCCCGCGCCCTGCACGCGGTCGCGCACCACGTCGAAGCCCGCCTTCACAGCCTCGGCAGCGGCCATGAGCTGCGGCAGGAAGAACGCGCCCGCGTCGTAGCGCTCCCCCACCACGTCGAGCACGGGCACGAACACGTCGTTGATGACGTCGAGCGGCTCGTGCGCCTCGAGCAGGTCGCGCGTGGCCTGCGCCATGGGCTGGGAGCGGCCCGCGAGCACGAGCTGCGCGACGTGCGCCACCTGGTCGGCCGCGTCGGCGAACGCGGGCGTGACGGCGATGGGGCAGGCGCCCGCCGCCGCGGCGCCCCCGGGGCCGCCTGCGCCCGCC